>DASXVS010000048.1 GCA_036504095.1 Armatimonadota bacterium
CGTCGGGTCGTGGCTGTGGCTCTGGCTTCCTTCAGACCCCACCTCGCGGTGACGCCCTTGCCGTCGCTTAACGGTTCCGATTCCCTTTACCGTAGAGGACTTTCACCTCCGAGAACGGGCGCATGCCCGGCGTACATGAAACGGGCCCCCAGCCTAGCGGCGGGGGCCCGAGTTCATTTTTGGAGTGCTGACGTCATATCCAGGACCGGCAGTGCGCCGATGCTGAATTGCCCGGCCGCGAATACCGGGAGCGCCGGGAACCCCGCGGACTACTTCGCTCGCTTCGCCTCTCTGCCGGAGGCATTCAGGGCGACCGCGGCACGGATGAGCGCATTGAACGCGGCCGCATCAACCTCATCCCCGGCATTGATGTCTATCGCCCGCCGCGTGTTCCCTTCGAGGCTCGAGTTGAAGAGCCCAGCCGGGTCAGCGAGCAAAGCCCCCTTGGCGAAGGTCAACTTCACGACCGACTTGTATGTCTCGCCGGTGCAGATGATCCCGTCGTGCGACCAAACAGGAGTGCCCCTCCATTTCCACTCCTCCACAACGTCCGGGTCGGCCTCCCGGATGAGTGCGCGCATCCTGCTCAAGGTCGCCCCGCGCCAATCCCCAAGTTCGGCGATTCTACCGTCAATCAGTTCTGACGCCGATTTCCCGTCCGTCGGTCCCGACTTTACCATGTTCTCCTCCTCAAACGTACGGTCTCCTCCAATTCACGGAAACACCATGCCCCGAACGTGCTATAACGAGGTAACTTCACGCGGCGTACTACTGTTCCAATAACCCTGGGGCATCGAACACCGTATTCTGATCGGCGGATGTGCCGGCGTTGGCGGAACCTCACGGCCGAGTGGGATAACGGCCAGCCGAACAGGGGGTATTGGGAAGGGGCAGCGCCGGACCGACGCCGGCGCGGCCACCCTGAAACGGTGATGGGCGCGTTGAGCTATCCTGTGTCTATGCGTGAACCTGCCCGAAGATCCGCACATCAAACACGGGCGCTCCTCTGCGCCGTTATGACCGCCGGCTTGTTCGCCGCAGGCGCCACGCCGGCCACCTGCGCCGCCACGGCGATCGTGAACCCCGACAAATCGTGGGTCACGTGGGAAGGCTGGGGGTGCTCCCTGTGCTGGTGGGCCAATCAGTTCGGCCAGCGCGACGACCTGGCCGAAGTGCTGTTCACCAACCATACCACCCGCCTAACGTCGAGTGTTGGCCCCTATACACTTCCAGGCCTAGGCTTCAACATCGCCCGCTACAACATCGGGGGCACGAGCAGCGCGCCCGCGTTCGGCGAACACGCGTCCATCCCCGCTTCCCTGCCGCCGTTCAAACAGATCCAGGGATACTGGCTGGACTGGGGCAGCGCCGATCCCGCGTCCGCAAGTTTCGATTGGTCGGCGGACGCCAATCAGCGCGCCATGCTTCTCAAAGCCCGCGATCGTGGGGCGGATCGCCTGGAGGCCTTTTCCAACGCGCCTATGTGGTGGATGTGCTACAACCATAGCACGGCCGGCAGCGATAGCGGCGGCGACAATCTGCAGTCATGGAACTACGAAACCTTTGCCCGCTACCTGGCCACCGTTACCCGGTATGCGCACGATCATTGGGGCGTGGACTTTGAGACCGTTGAGCCGTTCAACGAACCGGCGGCGGGGTGGTGGAAATATCCGGGCGGCCAGGAAAGCTGCCACTTTGATACATCCACCCAGATGCAGGTCATCGCATTCCTCCGCAGCCAGTTGGATGGCCTCGGACTTCAAAACGTCGGGATCAGCGCCTCGGACGAGAACTCCGTAGACAGCGCTCTCAACACGTGGAACGCGCTGGCCGGTTCGACCCGAAACCGTATCGCTCGCGTTAACACGCACGGCTACTCCGGGCTGAGCGCCTATCGCGGGCCGAATCGTTCCGTCCTCTACCAGGCCGTTTCATCCGGCGCAAAACCGCTCTGGATGACCGAATATGGCGAGAGTGACGGCACCGGCCTCACGATGGCGCAGAGCATCCTGCTCGACATCAACGAAACGCACGCCACGGGATGGGTATACTGGCAGCCACTGGACAGCGGGGGATGGGGACTCATCCAGTCCAACCCCGGCGACAACTGGATCGGGCCGGCGAACGCCAGGTATTACGTCCTGGCCCAGTTCAGCCGCCACATCCGCCCCGGCATGGCAATTCTGGACAGCGGTGATCCCGGCTCTGTGGCCGCGTACGACCCGACTGGCCACACATTGGTGATCGTGACAGTAAACGGCCCCACGGGGCGCTGGATGAGCTACGATCTGTCCCGTTTCCGAAGCGCGGCCGGGCCGGTGACACGATGGACGACCGCCGCCGATGGGAGCGCTTTGTACGTCCGCGGCGCGGATACGGCGCTCAACGGCCTGGCGTTCCGGTCCTGGTTAGCTCCGAACACGGTGCAGACATTCGAAGTGCGGAACGTATTCCTGAACGCCACCGCGGTGTGGCAGGTCAATGCCGGAGGACCCGCCGTTGGCCCGGTTGCGGCGGATGCCGGTTTCGCCGGTGGGGCGGTTTCCTCCACGAACGCGCTCATCGACGCGGGCGCTTCCCAGGCGGTACCGCCCGCGGCCTACAGCAGCGAACGGTACGGCGACTTCCGCTACGTGGCGTCGGGTCTCACACCGGGAGCTGATATGGAGGTGCGCCTTCATTTCGCGGAGATACATTTCATCGAGGCCGGCAGGCGGCTATTCAACGTGTGCATCAACGGCGCCCGGGTGCTGACCGATTTCGACGTCTTCACGGAGGCCGGCGGGGCCAATAAAGCTGTGGTACGGTCATTCCCTGCGAGGGCAGGCAACAACGGGATTATCACGATCGATTTCTCGCGCGGCGCACTCGATCAGCCCACCGTCAGCGCCATCGAGGTGTGGAGCCGGATGCAGTACATCACCCGGCCGTATACGCTCTCGGATCTGATTCGCGCGGCCAGCATTGCGGACGGCATCACCTTCACGACCGGGGAAGACCTCGCCCGCTTTGACCTCGTCGGCGGTCTGTCACTGGGAAAGATCGACCTGTCGGACGCCACCCTCGTCGCCCGTAAAGTTGCCGGACTCGAACCCAATCCGTGAGGCCTTCCCCGGGACTGTGCGCACAAGATCGCTCAGAACCGTTTGGACACGAACACCCACGGCTGTGGCAACAGCGTTACGCGCGCCTGGTCGGCGCCGGTGGCCTTCTTCAATAACATGCCCAACGCCCCCACATCGGAGCCGAACAGCGAGTTGAAAGTGAAGACCATCCGCGGGAGGCCGCTTCGGATGCTGTGGATGAGCTTGAGGTCATCATCCCGCGAAACCGCAGAGCACCGCCCGGCCAGAATGGCCGCCCGCACCGCTTCCACGTTGGGCGCGCAACCCTGCAGCAGGGTGTAATTCGTGGCAACCATTGCGGGGTCGTGCGCGTCGCTGGCGCCGATGCGCGGCCTGGTGACAGCCGCATAGAAAGCGACGCGCTCCGGCTCCCCGCGGCGATCGAGGATAAAGTGCAGATCTTCGGCGCCGTTGCATGTTTCCACCGCATCGAACGGCAGCGTGTTCGCCAGCCCCCCCACTCCGTCATCCAGTCTCGGGTGCGCCGCGATAGCAATCCCCCCTTGCGCGTGGATTTCATCAATGGTGCGGTCTGCTCCCATGCGGGGTGCAATTTCGCGCTTCAGGAACAGCCCGATGATGTGGCCGTCGGTACTGCTTATCTCCTCCCCGGGGATGACGAAGAACGAAGCCGGAATCTTTCCCTCGCGCACCAGGCGGGGCAGTGCCTCAGCCGCCTTTCGCGCGCCTTCCATCGTGTTATGGTCTGTGATCGCGATTCCGGCGAGGCCGCGTCGGGCGGCGATACGGATCATCTCGGTGGGGTCGGCCAGTGAATCGTGACTAAAGCACGTGTGCACATGCGTGTCAACCGCGATTGCGCCGGGCGGCGCATCCACCTTGCCCAGAAGGTCAAGACGGCGCGCGGTGAGCCGTTTGGCGTACGTCGCGTAGAGGTCGCCCTGCGGTCGGAACAACATTTGTAAGCCATTGCCTCTGCGAAGGAACGGAAGCGCGAGAATGGCTTTGTTGCGCAAGATATGCCAGTTCGGTTCGTCATCGCCGGGGCGGGAATCGAACAGGCGCTGCAGTTCGTAGAGCGTTGCCTTGCCGTAACTGCCCGTGGAGCCGGAGTCATCAAGCCCGAACACCAGGGAGGCGGGGCTTCTGCCCGAGGCAATCTGCTCGTCGTACCAGTGCCGTTCGGCTTGCTGAAGCCAGAGGGGGTCATTCAGGGAAATAAGGGATTGTGCGAAGGATGATTTCGCCATCGCTAACGCGGCAACAGTGACAGCTACCAGTACAACAATTCGCATGAAGCCCCCTGCGTGGCAACGCAATTCCGACAGCGGCAGATTCGTCGCGGTCCGGCCGGCACAAACGATCACAAGTGTCCGGTCACGGACTTCTCACGATGCGAAACAGCAGTCCAAGAGGCCCTGCGCGGTGCGAGACACTGACACGCGGCAGAAGGAAAGGATCCGCGCCGGTATGTACCCGCCCCCGTGCCGTCGTAACTGCTAACGTAAACCCGCTCTCAACCACCGCGTTCCGCGCAAATTCATCGACACAGCCCGAAGGGTAACAGAACGACGTCACCGGACGATCCAGCAGCGCTTCCAACCCGGTACGGCAGTCCGCGACCTCGCGCCGCAGGGTTTCCGCGTCCAAAGTAGTCAGGTCTGGGTGCGATACGGTATGGCCCCCTATGTCCCATCCCTCATCGGCCATCGCCCTGATTTGTTTGGCGTTCAGCAGAGGGCGCCCGCAGAGTGTCGGCGCGGTCTCCCAGTCATTGCTTCCACCGATCCGGCCGCTCACGATGAAGGCGCTGGCCGTGAAACCGTGCTCCTGTATGACCGGGCGGACCGACCACCACAGGTCCCCGTCACCGTCGTCAAATGTGAGCGCGAAGCGTTTCCTTGGCATCGCGGCGCCGGCCGCGGCCAGGCGGGCGACTTCGGCGAGGGACAGGGTTTTCCAGCCAAGCCGCCGGAGAAGCCTCATCTGGGCGGCAAAGACCGGGGCATGGCAGAAAATGCTCCGATGGTGACGTTGGTGAGGGTGGTCGCCGACGAAATGGTACGTGAGGATGGGTAGGCGAACCATACCGGCTAGGCCGCCACGGGGCGCCAGTTCAGGGCATCCAGATAGACCGCTTGAGTGGCGTCGGCCATCGCCTGCGGTGTGAAGCGTTCTGATGCTTCCTCGCGGGCCGCGGCGCCCAGGCGGCGGCGCAGGGCACCGTCCGCCAACGTGGACATGAGGGCCTCCGCCAGGGACTCAGGGTTCTCCGGGGGAACGAGGAGACCCGTCACGTTGTGCTCCACAACCTCGGGTATGCCGCCTACGGTGGACGCGACCACCGGTCGGCCCAGCGTCATCGCTTCCAGAAGGACCAGGGAACACGACTCCATCCGGGACGGCGCGACGATGAGGTCGCACGCTTCCATAACCGCCCCCATGTTGTTGCGCGCGCCGAGGAATCGGACGCGATCGGCGACGCCCAATTCGTCCGCCAATGTGCGCAACACGGCGCCCCACTCCGCCTCTTCCGGACCGGCGAATACGGCCCACGGGCGGATGCTGTCCGGGATCGCGGCGAGGGCGCGGAGAAAGATGTCATGTCCCTTTACATTGGTCACGCGGCCCATCAGGCCAACCACTTGCCCGCCCGCGGGGAAGCCCCAGGAGGCGCGTTCCTCGTCAGCGTGAGCGGCGTCTCCCACCAGCTTATCGACGTCCACTCCGTGAGGCACCACGACGATCCGGTCGTGCCGGATCTCGGGGATGACCTCCTCCCGCCCTATCGATGTTGGAACAAGCAGGCGATCCAGGTAGCGCATCGTCCAGTTCGAGTGGAACATGTGGTCGGTGCCCACCGAGGCGCAGCGAGCGACCTTTCCGGTGGCCATGGCGTAAAACATCCCGCGGATCAGGTGCCCATGCACCACATCCAGGCGTTCGCGTTTCACGATGGCGACCAGTTTCGCCAGGGAAATGGCGTCGAGGGTTCCGCGGAGAGACATCGGCGTGTAAGGGATGTTGAGCCCCTCGAGTTGGGACTGCAGCCACCCGCCCCGCGGGAACGCGATATGCACCCGCATGCCCTGCTCCTGCTGAGTGCGCGCCAGAAGCAGCACGTGGCGCTCAACGCCGGCGAGGGAATTGCCGGAAACCACATGCAGCACGCCGGGCATTGGGCGGGCCGCCCTGCGGCCCCTGCGAGGGAGCGCCGCTAGAGGGGCGGTGGCCGCCCTGAGCGCCTGGTGGGCAGGGAATATAACTGTTAACGGGTGTTGCCAAGGCATATTCGGGTCTGGGGCGACGCCGCGGATCACGCGCGGTCGGGCCAACGAGTTATGTTGGCATGGTTCCTTCATTAAAGGAAACAGCGCTTTGCCAGGGGTTGTTCCGCCGCGTTCTACGGGTTATCCGCGGCCGAGGACCTGTTGAATCCGACCGAAATCCCCACGGCCCGGCAGACATCCGCCGTCGTGGAAGCGCTGGCCTGGTATCCGGCCTACGAAACAGGCTGGATCTCCGCGCTCTCGGCGGCCAGGTTGGGCACCGGTTTGAGCGCTGAAGCGGCTTTGGGCTTGCGGATGATGAACCGCTTCTCGACGAATGCGTAACTGCCCATGGCCAGGACTGAGGTCACGGCGAGGGAGACAAGAAAGAGAGTGATCGGGCTGAGGTAATTGTGGAAATGCTGGGTCAGTAGTTGTTGAATCGGCCAGGAATAGATATAGAGGCCGAAGGAGTAATCGGCTCCTCCGGCAAACCGATGCAGTGCCAGGCGGCGGGCGAAACCGATATAGAGGAGCACGTACCCCCCAAAGATGGGCTCCGTGATGGCAAGCCCTTTGTAGAATGAAGCGACGACGACCAGCACCGAGAAGAGGAATAGCTTTCTGTTGTAGGGGATCACGTCGCGATACAGGTAAAAGACCATTCCGGCGGTGAAGAACGTCAGCAGAGGTGGCCATTCACCCATCATGCCTGTGAAGTGTCCGCCCTTGTTCGCGAGCCATGTCGGATCAAAATAGGTTTGCCAGATGAATGCGCTCATCGCGGCCAGGAAGATAGCAAGGACGAGGGCACGGTACCGCAATGCGCCGGCCAGTCCAAGTATGGCAACGATGAGGTAGCATCGGAATTGGTAGACGATGGACCACATCGGGTCGTTGATCTTCCCGGCTAACGGGTTGCCGGGGAATGCGGCTTGGATTGCCGGCACTTGCAGGCGCGCCAGGCTGGTGAGGTAGCCGCGCAGGCTGAGATGGTGAAAATACGTTGAGGTATCGGTTACCGCAAGGGGGCCGACGACAAGCAGGCAAAACAGGGACATCACCGCTACCCCTGGGTATAAACGCAACGCTCGACGACGGAGGTACTCCCACGTGCTGCGCCGATGCAGCCAGGCCGCTGTGATGAGGAATCCGCTCATCATGAAGAAATAGATGACGCCGACGCCCAGGGTGTCTGTTTGTCGGTTTGTCAGGTATGAGAACGCATCCCGGACGGAGTGTCCGGAGAGCGTCATGTATGAGTGGCGGTAGATGATGGCTACGGCCATCAGCATCCGGATAACCGTGAGGTTATTCTTGCGGTTGCTGCTGACGTCGCCCAGTTTGGTGTTCTGATCGGATGTTTCGTCAGGTGCCATTTTGTGGTTGCGCGGTTTCGGCCTTTCGGCTGTCGAGGGGTTTATTCCGATTCTGAAGTGCTTCTCATAACTTCATGGCATAGATGTTAGCCTTCAGTGCCCGCCTGTTCCAATTTGCTGCAATAAGCACTCCAACCGTTCGCTCAACCACTTCTCTCTGGTGTGCGGAAAAATCCCACGCTGGAGTCTGCTTCTTTTTGACGTGAGCGAGCGTGCGTTGGTTGCCGATCGCCCGGCCTGGTTTGGGGCAGCGCCTCCGCTTGGCAGTCCTGACTGTGAATTTTCCCCAAGTAACACCGTACGAATGTTCGCATCCCCGGCGAAAGATGGTAAAATGAGCCGTAGAACAAATGTACGGTGAGGTTGACAACATGCAACGCTGGGTTGGGGCCATTCGCATAACGGGACTGTACACCCACGTGGAGGCGGAACGCGGCACGCCGTCGCCGCTCGCCGTGGCGAACGGCAAGACCATCATGGATGCCTGCCCCGCCGCCCGCTCCCGCGGCGTGGCGCCCGGCATGCCCGTGCCCACCGCCCGGCGATTCTGCGGCGGCCTGCGCGTCATCCCCTACGATCCCCGCCGTTACCGCTCCATATCCAACGCGTGGATGCGCCTCGGGCTGGAACACGCGCCCTGGCTGGAGCCGCTCGATCCCCACGAGGCGTTCCTGGATCTGGCCGGCCACCCCGATCCGGAAGGCGCCATCGCCGAAATCCACGCCGGGGTCTTCGCGATGGGCTTCTCCGTCCGCGCCGGCCTGGCCACCAACAAACTCGTTGCCCGCGCCGCCACCATCGTGCCGGATACCCTGCGCGACAATGTGACCCTCGTACCCGCCGGCGCCGAGGCGGCTTTCCTGGCCCCCCACCCTGTGCGCGCCCTCTGGCCGCTCAACGAGAAGGTGATCCAGCGCCTGGAACGCCTGGAATATGAAAACGTGGCCGAACTGGCCGCTTCGGATGTGGCGGACCTGAAGGCACAGGTGGGGCGCGAGGCGTCGCTGGTCCATACTCTGGCCCGCGGCGTTTATCCCGACCCTGTGCGCCCGCTCTACCCGGAGGCCAACATACGTCGCCGCAAGCGTTGGCTCGAAGGGCTTGAGCGCGAGGAAGACCTGGCGACAGCCGTCACCGAGATGGCGGAGGACGCGGCGGTGCAGTTGGGCGGCCGCTGCTGCCGCGTGATGTGCGTGATACTGGAACTGGAAGACCATACGCGCCTGGAGGAGCGGGAAACACGCCGTCTGCTGGATCGCTCCTGCCTGCCTGCCGTGGCCAAACGCCTTGTCGCCCGGATGGCGCCGGAGCACCCGGTGACGGGCATGGCATTCATCGGCGCCGATATCGTGGACCCGCCGCCGCTGGAAGGTGATCTTTTCACGCTCGATAAAATCCGGCGCAAGCGCACTCTGGAGACGTCTATGGAGTGCCTGGAAGAGCGCTACGGCAAGCGTATCCTGTTTCCGTGTTCCGATGTTCCCATCCCGTGGCGGCAAAGGGCGTGGGAAGCGTTCTGGAGCCGCCACAGGGGAATTGCAAATTGAAAAGTGCAAATTTCAAATTGCAAATTGGCCCCGCGGCAAGGTGGGTGGTATTGGATGGCCGGCGCGTGGTGGTGCAGTCGGTGCTTCGGGAGTGGGACGAGCCGGCCGCGCCGTGGGCAGGCGTTGCGGAACGGCGCTACGCTCGCCTTCTGTTGCAATCCGGGGCTGTGCTGGATGTCTATCGCGAGGGTGACCGCTGGACGGTAAGCGCCGTGGAAGACTGAGGGAAAACGATGAAGTATGGACGATGAACGATGAATTCCGCAACCAAATTCATCGCTCATCGTTCCGCGTTCATCGCTTCCCATTGTGGTATACTTTCGGTAGGAAGGAGGGTATAACCATGCCCGCGGTGAAAACGGCCATATCGGTCGATCGGGAGTTGTTTGAGGCGATGGAGGAACTGGCGAGCCGCCGGAAGGTCTCTCGCAGCCGCCTGTTTGCGGAGGCAGCGCAGGAACTGGTCAGGAAAGACCGGAACCAGCGCCTGCTGGAGCAGATCAACGCGACTTGCGGCGAGGGCCCGGACGAAGAGGAGAAGGCGTTTATGCGTCGGGCGACCGCGTTGGCGGCGGAACGCCTGAGGCGTGAGGAGGAAGCGGCTGGAGCGCCACCATGGTAATTCGCCAGGGTGAAGTATTCTGGACCGATCTGGGGCAGCCCGCCGGCTCGGAACCGGGGTACCGTCGACCATGCATCGTCATCCAGAATGATACGTTCAATGCCAGTCGAATCGGCACAGTGCTGATCTGCACGCTTACGACGAACATCGCGCTGGCATCGGCGCCGCACAACGTATTGTTGGAACCGGGTGAAGGCGGCTTACCCAAACGGAGCGTCGTGAATGTGTCACAGGTTATGACGGTGGACAGGACGCAGTTGGAGGGGCGCATCGGTTCGCTCTCTTCGCGGCGTATCCGCGAGGTTATCGCCGGGGTTCACCTGGTGATAGATCCGTCGTAGGCGGGAGTTGGACGGAAGCACCGGCATCGCCCTGGATGCCGGACGCTGAATGCCGGATGCTGATATGGAACAGGACTTCATTCCACCGATAAAGACGCGGAACAACGCGGGGAAGCCCCCTTGCGACCACATTCCTTCGTCCGGGCGCCCGCGGCCGCCGGCCCTCAAGATCAGCGATGACGGCGGCTGGCATACCAACGACCCGAAGCACATTCCGTCGGCCCCAATCTCCATCCCCCACTCCCCATCCGCCGAGTACGTGGAACTGCACTGCCACAGCCAGCACAGCCTGCGCGATGGCGCGGCACACGTGGAGGACCTGGTGGAGCGCGCGGCGGCCATGGGTATGCCCGCGCTGGCAATGACCGACCACGATTCGATGTCCGTGGCGCCGGAGTTTCGCGCGGCGGCCATGGCGGTCAGGTTGAAGCCCATCCAGGGCGTAGAGGTTTCGTACGGAGAGCACGCGGGCGGGCAGTTTCACATTACGCTGCTGTCTGAGACCGACGAGGGATTCGCCAACCTGTGCGCAATGATTTCGAAGTACAGTGCCGCTGCCCCTAACCCCCCAGCCCCCTTCCCTGCGAGCGTAGCGAGCGAATCAGGGAAGGGGGCCGGGGGGTTAGGTTCCGGCATCCTCTGCCTCACCGGCTGCGCCAAGGGCGAACTGGCATATCATCTCCTGCGCCACGAGGAAGAGAAAAGCGAACAAATGCTCGCTTTCTGGTGCGACGCCTTCGGCAAGGATAACGTCTTCGTCGAACTCCAGGACCACCGCCTGGGCTTCGAACCCGGACTCAATCGCAAACTCACAGACCTGGCGAAACGCTTCGGCCTGCCGGTCGTTGCCACCAACAACGTCCACACGCTCACGCGAGAGGATTTCTGGGTACACGAAGCCCTCGCCTGCTGGCGCGCCGGCCGCCTCAGCCGCTCCGCCGTTTTCCCGGACCGGCCGCGCAGCGCGGAGGTGTACCTGAAATCCGGCGAAGAAATGGCGCATCTGTTCCCGCCGGAAGCGCTGAAAAACACCCTCGTGATTGCGGAGCGCTGCCAACCCGTTCTGGACCCTGCGGTGCGCCGCTGGCCGGAATACGCGCCGCCGGAAGGGTTCACCGAAGCGACCTACCTGGACCATCTGGCCGGCATCGGCGCAAAGGCCCGCTATGGCGCCTGCGTACCGGATCACGTACAGCGGCGCATCCAGTACGAGCTTCGTCTGATCCGCGACAAGGGGTTCGCGGGTTATTTCCTCCTGGTGTGGGCCGCCTGCAAATGGATGCGTGACGTTGATATCCTCTACCGCGTGCGCGGCTCGGCCGGCGGCAGCGTGGTCGCCTATTGCCTCTACATCGCCACGCTGGATCCGTTCGTCTACAACCTGTCGTTTGACCGCTTCCTCAACGAAGCCCGTAACGCGCCGCCGGATATCGACCTGGATATCGACAGCCGCGAACGCGACCGCGTGGTGGCGCACATGCGCGAGGTTTATGGCCGTGACCGCGTGGCCAGCGTGGCGGCTTACAATACCATCCGCGGGAAATCACTCATCCGCGATTTCGGCCCCGTGTTCGATCTGCCGGCGGACGCGATCGACATCGCCAGCAAGTCTCTGCGTAACGTGGGCGCCCACCACCTGGAAGATGCGTTTGAGTATCTGCCGCAACTGCGTGATGCCGGCCTGCCCAAAGAGCCGTTCCGCCCGCTCATCGAACTGGGCAAGTACATCTCCAGGTTCCCCAGCCATAACCAGACGACCGTGGGTGTGGTCATCTCCGGCCTGCCGCTCACACAGGTCTCCCCCCTCTGGCCCGCCGCGAAGGATGGCGAGGCCGCCGTGGCCTATGACAAGGACTGGGTGGAGAGGGTCGGCCTCATCAAGACCGATTTTCTGTTCCTGCGTGAACTCGCCGCGATACGGGACTGCGTGAAGAGCATCGGGGGCGAGGGGCAGTCAGATATCCTGAGCGAAGCCGGCGCCGGCCGGGCACTGAAGTACCCGTCTGGAGGGCCTTCGGCCAATCGTCCTTCGGACGACGGACACAGCCGGCAGGTTCGCCCTTTGTGGCGCGGTCTGCCGCACGAAGTCTCCGCTCAGGATACCTGCCTTACTCGCATCGCCGGGTCGCCGTGTCGCCCCATCGCCGCGTCACCCTCTCTCCCCCTCACCCCCTCGCCTCAGCCCCCGTCCTCCATCCCCCATCCCCTATCCCCTGACTTCTACGACTCCATCCCCCTCGACGACGTGGCCACGTTCGATCTGCTGTCCTCGGGCCGCACCATCGGCGTGTTCCAGTTGGAGTCGCCTGCCCAGCGGGTGCTGATGCAGCGGCTGAAGCCGCGCCACATCTCCGATTGCGTGGCCGCGGTGGCGCTGATCCGGCCTGGCCCGATCACCGGGGACGCCGTGAACCCGTTTGTGATGCGCCGGACCGGCCGCGAGGAGGTCGTCTACCCGGACGAGCGCCTGAAGCCTGTGCTGGAGGATACGCTGGGCGTGGTGATCTACCAGGACCAGGTCATTGAGTTGGCGATGGCCGCCGCGGGTTGGAGCCCGGACCGCGCGGATACCCTGCGCCGGCGCATCAGCCACGCGCGCAGCAAGGACAAGATGCGGGACATCGCGGTGGAGTTCATCGCGGCCGTGCAGGAGAACGACTTCACGAAAGAGGTCGCGGAGTGGTGTTTCAAAAGCATCCTTGGGTTTGCGAGTTACGGCTTCTGCCACGCCCACGCGGCGGCGTTCGGCGAGACAGCCTACAAGAGCGCCTACCTGTTGGCCCATTACCCCAGCCACTATCTGATGGGCGTGATGAACAACTTCCCGATGGCCTACTACCCGCTGCGCACCGTGGTCGCGGAAGCCCGGCGGCGCGGCGTGAAGGTGCTGGGGCCGGATGTGAACCGCAGCGGGACCGACGACCGCGCGAACGGCACAACCATCCGTTCCGGCCTGAAACATATCCACGGCATGAAGAAGCGCACGCTCGAAGCGGCCGCCGCTGCGCGGGCGCAGGGGCCATTTTACAGTGTGCAGGAATTCTGCACGCGCGTGCCCGTTTCGCGTGATGAAGTGGAGTCCCTGGCCCTCGCCGGCGCGTTCGATGGTCTTCACCGCAACAGAAAAGCCGTGCTGCGGGCATCCGCGCGACTGGCGAGCGAGGGATCTGACCGCCGTGCCTCCGGCGCAACCCTTCTATCGTCCACCACGCTGCCGAACGTACGCGATTTCAGCCCGTACGAAAAATCGCTCAAGGAACTCGCCGTGCTGGGCTTCAGCGCGGGGGCGGAGCCGATGTCGTTTCATCGAAGGCGGCTGGAGATCGCGGGCGTGCAGACGTGCCTCAGCGTGGACGGCCTGCGGGACGGCGCTCGCGTCATCGTGGCCGGCTGGCGGACTCGCGCCCATACCCCGCCCATCAAGAGCGGAAAAACCATCGTCTTCTTCACGCTGGAGGACGAAACGGACACGCTGGACATCACCGTCTTTCCGGACGTGTACGATATCTACGGTCGCACGGTGTTCTCCGAGAAGATGGTGGTGGTGTGCGGTCACGTGAACGACCGCGATGGCGCGCGCGGAGTGGTGGCGGAGAGCATCCGCCCGATGCGGGACGTTCTGCTGGCCGCCCGGGAGATGGAGGAGGCGTTGCCGCTGATGTCGGACGTATCCTACGCCGAAACCGGCTGGACGCTGCCCCAACTGCTGGCCGGATTCCCTACCGCATTCGCCCCCAACGAACGCGACGGCCGATAGCAGCAGGACGGTAGCGGCAATACACGTAGGCCGCGAGATGTGGAATATCCGTATGGAGAATCCGCTGGTGAGTGTCACGCGCACCCCGCGAATGACTACTTTACGAAATCCACCAGAAAGAGAGCTGGCCTGATGCACCCTGCCGCCGACGCCTGCCGCCCGCAAGTACCCAATATCCAGGCATTTTATCTCAACGGAACCCAGGCACTCTACGACCTGTTGGAATGCTCCCAGTATGGATCTGTGACCCAGGCTGTCGCATCGCTAACCGCCTTTACGCACCCCCAGACGGTTGCATCCACCCGCACGATGAACCTGTTCGTGACGATCCGCAATTTCGCGGGGCGGGGACTCATTACCGACCACCCCACGTGTGGACGTGTGATGCAGGACGACAATTACTCGCCGACTGCCGCCTTCCTCTGGGCAAATGGGATAAGGCCCTCACGAGGCGCAACGATCAAAAGCTACCTCGGAGATGTCCAGTTCAACCACATCTGGACCAGGTCTCAAGACGTGCATGCCTACACGTCGCTGGCGAACCTCTGCATGACCCCGTCCTTCCTGGCGAAACTCACCGACACAGACCATGAGATCCGGAATCTACTGCGCTTTCGTGCTTACGACTTGTACTCATACGTTCCGAAAGACGAGCCCATACCCGCAAAACCCGATGACTACGATGCCCTGCAATGGTGCCCGCCGGTGCCGGCGGTCCCGGATGTGGAGCAGGCATTTCGCCAGGCAATGCGTACCAAGCCGCAAGACCGCATAACGAGATCGGCCCGCGAGTTAGGCTGGTATTTCAGCCACTACCAGCCTGACACAACCCTGTGACGCATCCTGTGCGCGATTCCCCACCGCATTCGCCGCTAGCGAACGCGACAGCAGCCGAGATTCCCGGGCTTCCGAACCGCGCAAACTGCCGAGGTCGCCATCCGCTGCCCGGCCTCTGGAATCACGGCCGCTTCGCGAGTGTTATGCAGGGGTATGCCAACGTTAGCGCCTCACCGTTCCGCAAAATACACGCTGGACGGGGCGGCGCGGACTATGCCGTCGCACGGAAATACAGATCATCGGAGGCAGCATTGGAGCTTTTTAGCGTCTCAAAAATCGAACCACTGGTGCTGGACGCCCAGCCGCCTTTGTCCGAAGCACACACCATGAGCCCTTACGTATGGCAGACGCCCGGAGGCTACAGCGTGATGGTTCGAGCGGTGAGTACGGCCGCCGACGCTGCGGGCGCCGTGTCGGCCATCTACTATGGAGAATCCACGGACGGCCTCCGTTTCCATATGGACAAGCGCCCCGTCATCGCACCGGGCAAGAACCCCAGCGAACAGGATGGCTGCGAAGATCCTACCGTTGTCCACATCGACGATAGGTACTACGTCTACTACACGGGCTGGAACTGGGCCGAGAAGCGCGGTGAACTGATGCTGGCGGACGGCCCCGATGTCCATCACCTGCGGCAGCGAGGCATCCGCCTTCCGTCGACCGACCGCGTGAGCAACCCGAAAGAAGCCACCCTGGTTCAGACACGAGACGGATCATGGAGGCTGTTCTTCGAGTTCGCCGCCGACGGCAAGTCCAAAATCGGGGTGGGAGCGTCCCGTACGGTGGACGGGCCCTGGATGGTTGAGCCGCCTCTCATGGATGCGCGACCCGACAAATGGGACAATTGGCATCTCAGCACCGGGCCGATTCTCACCACGGACAACCATAGACCGATCATGTTCTACAACGGCGCCACACACGACGCCGTATGGCGGATCGGCTGGATTATGTTTGACGCCCAGTATCTGCGCGTGCTGGACCGGTGTGACGGCCCCATCTTCACGCCGGTACTGGATATCGCAGGCGAAACGGACATCGCCTTCGCCGCCTCTGTCATCCAGGAAAACGGCAACGCATCCCTGTACTACTCCGTTGGGGACCAGGAAATGCGCCGGGCGACGCTGCATCGGCGCTAGAGCACTGCGGAAGGAACCCACACCATGCGTTTGGCAGGAAAGACGGCGATTGTTACGGGCGCCGCTACCGGCATCGGTCGGGCTATTGCGCTCGCGCTCGCGGCGGAAGGCGCCTCCGTCGCCGTAGACTACGTTCAGACTGATGACACCGCCTCGAAAGTGGTCCAGGACATTTTGGCCACAGGCGGGAAAGCCGTGGCGTTGAACGCGGATGTGTCCGATGCGTCGCAGGTGGCTGATCTTGTCACCCGGACCGTCGAAGCGTTTGGTCGCCTGGACATTATGGTGAACAACGCGGGAATCGAGCACAAGATGCCGTTCCTGGAAACGCCGCTCGACGTCTGGTCGAAGGTCATCGCGGTGAACCTGACTGGCGCCTGGATCTGCGCGCAAGAGGCGGCCCTTCAGATGGTCAGGCAAGGCCGCGGAGGGCGCATCATCAACATATCATCGGTCCACGAAGATCTGCCCATGCCATCGAACGCGCCCTATTGCGCGGCCAAAGGAGGGCTTCGCATGCTGATGCGAACGATGGCTCTGGAACTCGCGCCGCACGGCATTACCGTGAACAACATCGGCCCCGGAGCGATCGACACACCCATGGATGCTCCCCTCAGGCAAGATCCCGAATCGATGCGCGCCCTTCTGGACGAAATCCCGCTGGGGCGGATGGGCAAACCGGAAGACGTGAGCGCCGTCGCCTGCTTCCTGGCGTCCGATGACGCAGGATACGTTACCGGCAGTACCTACTTCGTTGATGGCGGTCTTATGCGGTCCGCGAAGAGCCTGTGACGAGGGGGTGGTCTGCCACCCGGCGGGCCGGAGGGTAGCGGATCCCCCCGGCCCATCGCGTCAACCATCCTCACACTCAAGTCCCGCAATCCCTGGTCGGGCCTACAGTGAGCGCTTGCAGAAGTACCAATCGGTACATTCATAGCCTTCCGTCATTCGAGCCTCGGCGCCTTCGGTCGTCGCAGGGGGTGGCACGACAACCTTGTCGCCCGGGGACCAACCCTCTGGGGTCGCGACCTTGTTCTTGTCTGCTGTCTGGAGCGCCTCCAGCAGGCGGAGGAACTCCGCGATGCTTCGGCCGTTCGACATGGGGTAATAGACCATCGCGCGCAGCATTCCGTCCGGATCGATAAAGAACACGCTGCGCACGGCCGACGTGTTACTCGCACCAGGGTGGATCATGCCGTAATCGCCGGCGACCTTCATCGAGAGGTCGGCGATCACGGGGAACGGAACGTGTACGCCGAACTTTTCCTCGATGTTTCGCATCCAGGCGATATGGCTCTGGACGCCGTCAATGGATAGGCCGAGCAAGTCGCAATTCAGCGCCTGGAACTTGGGGTGATTGATGGCGAAGGCCACAAACTCACTGGTGCATACCGGCGTGAAATCCGCCGGGTGAGAAAACAGGACGAGCCATCTGCCCTTGTAATCGCTCAGTTTCTTGATGCCGTGGGTAGTGGTGGCCTCGAAATCGGGCGCGGGTTCATTCAGGCGTGGCAACCCGACAGGCTTGCCGGTCTCCGTGCCAACTGAGGTGTCTGGCAATGCAGTCTCCTTTCGCAACTGGTCAGGCAAAACATTCCCGACTATCCTGATAAAGACCGTGATGAATGGCGAAGTTCCACCGGGCCGGCCCGGTCCGGGCGCGATCCTCGTCATTTCACGGGCTACCTGTAACCTATATATACCCATTGGGAGGCTGTCGTGGCGAAGACCGTGCTACTGGTTCCGCACAACCATTTCGATCCCACCTGGCGCCGCTGTTTCGACCGCCTTGCCGTGTACAATGGCGTCACCGTCCGCGGGTATACCGAGGTCGAAGACCAGATATGCTCGGCCTGGCTCGCGATGGCCCCCGCCGGCTACACGTTCACGGAAGGGCAGACATCCGTCTGGCGCGCCTATCTCAAGCGGCGCCCCGAAACCGCCGAGACCCTGCGCCGGCTCACGAAATCCGGCCAGCTCTGCTGTGTGCTTGCCGGCGAAACGGTGCAGGACACCAACCTGCCGGCAGCCGAAGGCCTCGTGCGAAACTTCCTGGCGGCGGCGCCGTTCTACCGCGATTTCTGCGACGACGATCACCAGGGACTTAGAATGGCCTGGCTGGAAGACGCCTTTGGTACGACACCCAACTACCCGCAGATATTGCGAGGCGTTGGAGCGGAAATCGCCTGCATGACCTCTTACCGACAGTGTCCCGAAGATATCTGGGTAGGCATCGACGGAACGAGGATCCGGTGTTACGACCAACTCCCCGTTCACGGTCACATCGGCTGCGTGGGTGCGCAGCCCCCTTGTAAAGCGTGCCGTGGCGTCGGGTGCGCAGCCTGTCTTCATACCGGGATGGTGATCGAAAACACAATCGATTTGGTGGAGGCGCGGCAGACGCTCCAGTCCGCCCTCGATGCGATAGGCGACCTGGCGGTGGTGACCATCGGAGGCGAGGAGACGATGCCCCACCCCGGTATCCCGGCTCTCGTCGATGAGCTGAATCGGGCAAACTCGACGCGCGGCGCCATTCGCTTCGCAACGGTTGCGGACGTCGCAGATGCACACGCTATACGGTTGTCGGCGGCGATGGCGACCCGGGATGATACACCTACGCCGGAATTGAACCCGGCGATGCCGGGCACGTACGTCAGCCGAATCGCCAACAAGCAGCGTACGCGAAACGTGTCCTATCTGCTCGTCGCGGCGGAGAACGCGATAGCCAACGCCGCATGGGCCACTGGAAGCCCCGTGGAACAGCCCGCGGATATCGCGGAAGCGTGGCGGCTGGCCGCATTCAACCAGTTTCACGACGCCATTACGGGAACGCACATCGACAGCGCCAATGTGGAACTGATCGAGATGCTTGACCGCGCCGAGGGCATCGCTCGAAAACACCTCCCGACCACAGCGGACGCCAATCCCGCCGGCGAAGTCTTTCGGCCCCTCGCCGGAGACGCCGCCACACTACGGCTGGGAAACCTCGATGTGACGGTGGACAAGACAGGAATCGTTTCTGTTTCTTGCGACGGGAAGGACGTGTTCGGCTCGTTGCCCTATGTGCGGCGGCGCCGCGATTTCCGCATCGCCGAACTCGTTCTCGAATCCGATTACGGTGACGCCTGGGGCCAGCGAATCCCGTCGTTCGTGTTTGGCGGCGAGAATTTCGGCCAGGTTCAACTCGGTGACTACAACGACTCGGTGGAAATCGCCGAAGGGGCCATCAGGTGGCGCGGTACTTACACCGGTGGAGACCCACACGTGGCGAAACTGTCCTGGACAGTAACCGTACGGGCGTCCGCCGATGGGCGCCGCCTGGATTTCACCACCGAAGTGGACTGGGATACGCGAAGCAAGCGGCTGAGGGTCGTCATCCCGGTCGCTTCTCACGAAGACTCCGCCACCTGGGAAACTGCCTTCGGGTTTATCGACCGGCGTTACGATGAGAGCCAACTCGACTACAGTCAGTGGCACGGCAATACCCTCGATTACCCGGCCCTGCACTGGGTACGTCGTTCCGTGGACGCAGGTTCCGGAGTGGCGGTGCTCAATCGGGGTCTGCCGTGCCATCGCTGGATGCCCGGGCGCCTCGATATCAGCGTCCTCCGTTCGCCTGAATGGGAGTTCTGCGCCGTCGAACCATGCCACTACGAGTTCTGGGACATCGACGGGCAGCGGGACACCGGGTTTCACCGTTTGGAGTACTCCATCTGGCCCTACACACAGCCGTTGAGCGCCGGGGACCTCACGCGCGCCGGTTACGGGCACAACGCGCCGCACTGTAGCCCGCCGCCGTTCAAGATCACCGGAGATGTTGCGGTGACGGCCTGGAAGCCGGCGGAAGATGGTTCCGGATGGATCCTTCGAGTCCACGAGGCGGGCGGTGGCGAAACCGAGCTGTCCCTTGGTTTCGCCGAACCCCGCACCGTAACGCGGACGGACCTCTTGGAGCGGCCCCAGGAAACCGGCGTGAAGGCCGCGCGATACTCGGCCCGGCTGGGCAAGCATCAAATACTGACACTGCATATCAGGTAGGCAGCCGGCGCGGCGCGGGCGGAGCGGTGCTATACCGTGCATATGAGCAATCGATGGCGATTCGGGTGTATGGGATTCTCGTACACGGAGTGGGTGGGCCCGTTTTACCGGCCCGGCACGCCGCCTGGCGGAATGCTGCGCCAGTATGCTAAGTGTTTTGGCACCGTTGAACTGGACACCACGTTCTACGCGCCACCGCGTGAATCCGCCGTTGCCAAGTGGATGAACGATACCCCACCCGGTTTCACATTCGCGGCGAAAGCCTGGCAGCGGATCACACACGAAAAGCGATTCGTGGACGTTCAGGCCGATCTCGATACCTTCTTGCGCAGCGTCGCGCCCCTCGAACCGAAGCTGGGTCCTTTGCTGGTACAATGCCCTCCCGACATGACCGTGGAAAACCTGCCGGCCTTTTCGGATTTCCTCGGATCGCTTCCCGTCGGGTTCCGATGGGCCGTGGAGTTCCGCCACCGATCCTGGTTCACGCCCGGTGTTCTGGAACTGCTCCAGGCGCGTAACATTTGCCTTGTGGGAGCGGATCTGTACTACATGCCCAAATCCCTTGTCCGGACGGCTGACTATGCTTACATCCGCCTGCTTGGCAACCGCAAGAAGGTAACGAGTATCGGGAAGGTGGTGCAGGACCGCACGGAGGATGTGCACGGGTGGGCGCGGGATCTTTCGGAAACCGTCCCGGACCCGGATGAGGGCTGGGTCTTCGCAAACAACCACTACAGCGGTTTCAGCCCGGACACCATCGGGTTGCTGATGCACGATCTGGGGCTGGAGAAGCCTTTGTACCCGGTGAACGAGCCGCCGGAGCAGCCCTCGCTATTCGGATGAGGAAACGAGGAAATGAGGTAACAGGGAAATGAGCTAACGGGGAAATGAGGATACGGAGAAATTGCGATCCCGGAACTCGGAACTCGAATCTAGGAACCCGGAACTAGGAACTCGGAACTCGGAACTGGAAACGCGGAACCCAAAAACCGGAAAAGCGGTAGCGGTTGTGAGAATCGCTACCGCAATCCGTGTTTGGTTTTCATCTTAGTGAATGGCGGCTGCGTGCGCGGTCGCGAGACCGAAGACGTGGTACGCTACGAGGAGCAGCATCACAACCAGGTAGCCCTGAAGGGCGAACAGAGAGTACTTGACACTGGGAGTCATCGGCATCGGGCCGAGGTCCTCCGTATTGCGCTTCACTTCGGGCGTGTCGTCCAGCGGGTGGACAACCGTCCAGGTAGCATGGTTCTTGGTGTTCATCAAGGTAGCCATTGGCGTGTACCCCTCTTTCTGTGATTTTCCGGCCTATCCGGTCGGAAATAGTTGCGGCGCGATAACCTGCGCCGCCAGGATCATAGATAGTCCGAACAGAACGATGATGATCGTCCAGTTCACCCAGTTGTTCCAGGGCTTATTGACGTAATCGTCGCCCATAACATCCCTGTCATTCAGCAGGAGTTGCAGGAAGATAATGGCGCTTGGCAACAGGATGCCCGCCAGAACCTGCACGCTCAGTACTATCAACTGCAACGGTGCGCGTGGAATCAGCACCAGGCCGCCCGCCACCGCGATGCTGGCCACGTAAAGGCCATAGAATTTGGGCGCCTGTCGGAAGCCCATTTGCAGGCTGTGCGGCCAGCCCTTCACCTCGCCGTATGCCCACGAACTCGCCAGCGAGATCGCCGTGCTGCCCAGCACGGCAGCGTTTACCATCAGCAACAGGATCGCATTCTTGGCGAAACGGCCGTAAAGCGGGCCAATCGCCACCGCCATTTGCGCCGGATCCGTAAACGGAACGTTGCTCTGTTTTGCCGCGTTGCCGGCCAGCAGCATACATCCGGCTACCGCGATCACGATGAACGCGCCCACCAGCGTGTCCAGTCGCGCATAGCCCAACTGCGCAACCCGCAGCCTCTTGTCCGCTACGCAGCTCTGCTGAAAGAAGAGCTGCCACGGCGCGATCGTCGTGCCCACGATGGCGATCACCAGGAACATGAACCCGCCCGTGATGCCGGCTGCCGGTATGCTGGGCGTGAACGTGGCATCAAGGACCGCGCCAAACGACGGTTTCCAGACAAACGCCAGAGCCACCCACAGCAGATCCAGCATACAGAGGAACACCGTTACGCGTTCCCAGCGCCTGTAACTGCCGGTGAGCACCAGGGCCATCAAGGCCCCCGCCGCCAGCGGCACGCCCAGATAAGGCGACATTCCCAGCGCCCGCGCCGCCATTGCGATACACGCGAACTCCGTCACCAGCGTCAAAAAGTTTACCAGCAGCAGGTCGTACAGCGAGAAGATGCCCCACCGCTTGCCGAAACGGCGGAAAATCATCGCGGCATGGCCCTCGCCGGTGACGATCCCCAACCGCACAACCATTTCCTGCACGAAATAGGTTACGGGCAGCAGAAGCAGAATCAGCCAGAGCAGCTTCAGGCCGTACTGAGCGCCTGCCTGCACGTACGTTGACACCGCGCCCGCGTCGTTATCGGAGGCCATCACAATGATTCCGGGCCCCGCGACGACGGCGAAGGTGAACATCCGCCGTTGCCAGGGAGTGCGCGCCACGCGACCCGACGGTCCGTTGGCGGCCTCCGCGGTTGCGGCGCCGATTTTCGCGATGTCCTGCTTCACTGCCATTCCCTGCTCCGTGCCGTCTCCATTGACGGTCGTTCGTTCGGGTTGCCCGCCCGCGGCCCGTACAGGGCGAAACGGTCGGGACGGATGTCGAGTGAAGAGGTTAAGGGGACTTGCCAAGCCTGCCGCAATTACGCCGCAGGGTGGAGAGCCGTGCCTCACCCCTCGCATCACCATCGATTGCTCGTGGCGATAGCGAGGGTAACACGGTCTCCCGGAGGGGGAGGGTCAGGTTACGCGCTTACGCCACGTCTGGTTGTAGAAGGCCTCCGTAACTAGGAGGCTCTCCTCTGCCTGTGCCCATATACGCTTTCTTCCGCGTGGCATTGAACGATGGAGTGGGGCCAAAAACCAATAGCCCACTCCCCTGTGAGGAATGGGCGACACGTCACTTTGACGTAGCACGACAGAATACCGTCGTGATTTCCCGGTTTCCCCACTCGTTCAAGCTTCAGCACCGCGGACCGTGAGAGAACTAGTCTCAGCCACGTTAGGCAAACCCTTAATCCGGGAGTGCCTGCTACACCCATCGGGCAGCGTCTTTGGACGCTACGCCGGGCAGTGGCTTGTGTGTCTCGCGGGAGCCTCGCCAGTCGAGGACCCGTGGTTTGCCGGCGAACCAGCTTACCTCTACTATGTTATCCCATGCTCAACCCCTCTGTCAATCACTTTTTGGGCGAGTGGTGTGTCCGGGTCCCCGGACTACGCCCCATTGAATTCGAAGGCCAGCCAATCGCCCTGGAGCCAGCTCGGCTTCGTTGCCTGGCGGGTGACCCTGACCGTCACCCGGCCGAGCGTCCGGCCCGGATCCAATGAGCCGAGGGATATCGGTCTGAGGGAAGGGAGAGAAACGAAGCCGTACGTGTAGAACGGCGTAGTGGCGCCGCTGGCGATGAACTCGATCTTGTAGAGCACCTTGCTCCCGTCGGACGGCGGACACGAGTTGCCCCCGAGGCCGCCGCACCGCCACGCCGTGGCATACAGGTACAGATTGTGTTTCAGCGTAAAAGTGTTCACCACTGTCTTCAACTTGCCGTCGCACGGGGGTGGCACAAAGGCGAGGGCACGACATGACGTAATCAGTGCACCGCACCCCTCCAGCCCCACGTACGGCTCGATGGTAAGAAAGACGGGGACCGACTGACCCCCGGCGTCCCGTCCGCGCGTGGTATTCGGGCGTTTCGGCTGCCCGGCCGCGAAGGAATCCGACCCCGATATGCCCAGTGCGGCCAGCAGAGCGAACGCCACTATGGCGCGACACAATCCGGTTACAGACATCTCATTTCTCCTTCGCCTTGTCGGGATCGACGAAGACTTCGGTTCCGTCCAGGATGTGCGGCGTGATGACGATGACAACCTCTGTGCGTGATTTCGCTGTCTTCCCGTGGCGGAACAACTGCCCCAGGAGCGGTATATCACCCAGTATTGGCAGCTTGCTTTCGGTGTGATCCGCCGTTTCATTGACAAGGCCGCCGATCACGATGCTTTGCCCGTCCTTCACACGCATCGTGGTGGATGCGCGGCGCATGGTAATCTCCGGCAGGCCGTTGGGCCCCTTCCCGGTGACGTCCCGGACCTCGGGTTCCACGCGAACCGATATCTCGCCCTCGGCCTTCAGCACCCGTGGAGTGATGCGGAGCAAAATGCCCGACGTTATCTGCTCGATCGTTGCGTATTGGTACGCCGTTGACCCCGTCAGGATGGCGTAGTAGGTCTCCTTGCCGACCTCCATCTCCGCCGTCTGCCCTTCAACGGTGGCCACGCGGGGGTTTGCGCGGAGTTGCGCCCGGCCCTTGGTGATGAGGGCCTTTAGAGAGACCATCTCGGTCTTGGCGACGTTGGAATACAGGAGGGATGCCCCCGTCCCAAGCAGGTCCTGCTGCAGCCAGTGCGTCGCCCAGTCGATTCCGAACTCCTTCAAGGCATCGTCGGATACCTCGATGACCTGGGCTTCGAGCATGACCTGTGCGGGCTCAATGTCCACCTTGGCGATCTCCGACTTGATACGGTCCATCATCGACGGCGGCGCGGTGATAACGAGACGATAACGCTGTGGACCGGAGGATGACGAGCCGCCTATCCCGCCGGAGCGGGTCTGGATCCCCGGCGGGGTGCCCATACGCGTGCTCGAGCGACTCTGCGACGAATCAATGGGTTGCTGCGGCGCATCGCCTTCGGCGGCGAGGTATTTGCCGTAGGAGTTCGACAACATGCCGATCACGACATTGGGCGCCATGTACTTCAAGTCCACGATGTCGTTGCGTGTGAGCAGGTTGTAGTTGGGATTGGAAGGATCCGGCAGCCCCACCAGGTAATAGTCATCGACCTTGGCGAAAGCGAAGCCGCCGGCCTGCAACAGGATGTTCAGCGCCTTCTCGAGCGGCACGCTCTTCAGGTCCGCCGTGACCGTTCCCTGAACGGTGCTGTCCGCTATGATGGTCACACCGGCGGCCTGGGACACGTCTGAAAGGGCCTGGACGAGATCGGTCGCTGCGAAAACGTTGGTGATGGTCCCGTCAGGCTTGGGCGCGGGCGCGGGTGTCGGAGGCGGAGCAACGGGGGGCGCAGTCACCGGGGCGGTAGGTTGGGCCTCTGTCCCCGATCCGCTCGCCGGCGTTGCGACCGGCGGGGTTGGCTCCGGCGGCGCGGCGACCGGCTTAGGCGTGCTCTTGGGTTTCGCCTTTGGCGCGGCCTTGGCCGACTTCGCAGGGGTCTTTGGCCCCGCCTTCGGCGCCTGGGCGAAACCGGGCGACCCGAAAGCGAACAGGCAGGTCAGAACGGCAAGTTGCAGCAGCCTCGGTGAGTTTCTCATACGTTCCTGTCAGTATCTCGGAGAGTCCGGTATGGGTTTATTAGCCCCTCTTCACGGCGGGCCGCTTTGCCGGAGCGGGCGCGGGCTTCCCCTTGATTTGTTCCATAATAGAGACGATCCGCCGTCCGCTCCTTACCTCCACCTTTATCGGAAGCGTCTGCCGCACGGACTTGCTCCCCCCGTACGCCATCTCGGCATTCAATGAGTAGGCGCCGGATTTCACCGCGCTGAAGTCGATGACACCGGAAAACTGCGGACTTGAAAGTGGCAGGATCGTCTTCGACGGCGCCTCCAGTTTTATCCTGGCGACCGGATCGCCCATGACCGGGTTCACCGATGCAGTTGCAGTCGCATCGAAGTGAGTGTTTCCTGTATTAGCGAACTGGGCCACGACAGCATAAGCGTCCGCTCCCTGACCTGTCAGATTCATCTTCACCGGCGCCGCGTTGGGAACGGCCTCAACCTTCGGGTTTGTGACGATGACCTGCGCCTGGGAATCGCCAGCGCTCTGTCCGTTAGGATAAGTGGCGTGAATAATTACGTTCGCATAGTAGTTTGCCCGTTCAGGAGCCGTCTCGGGGTAGACCACCCCCAACCGGACGGTCTGGCTGCCGCCGCCTCTAATCGCAAAAGCCTGGGGTGTCTGCACAACCCAGGCGGCACAGGAATAGCTGGCGCCGGTGATCTGGCCGTCGGTTGCACTGTTCAGTTCGGGGGGTGCAACGGTCTCGCATGTCACCTGCACTGCTTCCTGGCTCGGGTTTTGCACCACCAAAGTGCCTGACCTGCGGCTCCCTGGCGTGGCTTCGATAATGACAGAAGCCGGTTTCACATTCAGGCTCGCGTCTGTAGCCACAGACGCCACAGCTGGATCGCCAGCGTAGTCGATCTCCTGGTCAATCCTTCCACTCGGCCGGTTATCAACGTACAGGCGTCCACTGATCTTATAGTGGCCAGCCGGGAGCGCACGCTTGATATCTGCGGTTGGGCTAAGCACAACACCGGGGAACATTCCGCGTTCCGCAACGTCAGCCTGGGTTATCCTTCGCCATGCACCGCCAGTCAGGTAGTAGATCTCCACCATCCCACGAACGCGAACGAAAGTCTCTCCTTGATTCTCGATGTTCAGCGCGACCGCTGTCGAAGCCTGCTTGGTCGCCGACCGCGGAACCAGCTTCATCCCGGCACCAGTGAGGGTAATCCTTTGCTGCACCGGTGGACCCTGCACAGTCACCATAACAAGTGGCAGCAACGTGAATTCCACGTTTATGGCCAAACGGCCTGCGCCAGGTGTACGCTGCGTTACGGCAATTCCAGCGTAGTAGTATCCCCTTGCCTTTTGAGGGATTTTGATCGTGACACTGACGGTCTTGGTTTCCAACGGTGCTAAGTCGACCGAATCGGCGCTGAGCGTGAACCAGTCGAAACAGGAGCGGGCGGCCACTTTCCCGTTGTTTTGCTGCAGGTCCTTTGGCGCCAGTTGGGTAGGACCCCCACCTTCATCCTGGCCGACTCTTGTGGCGTTCAATGTGATCCTGGTGTTCGCATCTGCCCTCGCGCTTCGCAATTCGAGGCGTTTCACCACGGTGCTTCCCGGGCGGCCAGTGACTGAGAGTAGCATGGGCTGTGCGCTGAACCCCTGGGCGCAGACCGCATGCTGAGTAAGAGCCACAGCTGGGAGCACGAGCAGGCTCTGGACTAAAACCGCGCGTGTGCATGGTAGTGGGATGTGCTTCATGGGACCTATACCTCCAAAGCTGCATTGGTTTGAGCGCAGCGGCGGGGAAGAGATCGAAGCCTCTTCCCCGCCACCTCGGGTCTTGCCGTCTCTACAATCTATCCAGTGGCAGAGATTGCACGAGAGTCAAGGGTTAGCAGTTGTGCCTGCTGCGAGTCACGTTACGGGTTAGTGGCCGCCGTAATCTTCATCGTACCGACGTAGCTGCCCGTAGCTGTAGCGGTAGTGATTCCATTCACCGTAAGCGTCATTGGCACAAGGATTTTCTTGTTATTGTCGGTAGGATTGGTCGTGATGAGGGTTTGCAGTGGCGGGGCCACAGGGGCGC
This sequence comes from Armatimonadota bacterium, assembly GCA_036504095.1. Classification (NCBI taxonomy): domain Bacteria; kingdom Bacillati; phylum Armatimonadota; species Armatimonadota bacterium. The sequence continues at coordinate 27,531 of DASXVS010000048.1, forward strand.
CGTCGAATTGCATTAGCCAACTGCCGGGCAACGCGGTCGCGCCGGAGCCCAAGTCTAGGTCGAACTTAATGGTCGAAGGGCCATTGTCGACCCATGCGACGTTCACTGTGTCGCTACCACTGCCGCCGTTGCCATCGACGGTGATGCTGAATCCGGCCTTGTTGTTTGCTAGATTCGCGCCGTAAATGGTTGTGTCCCAACCGGTGTTGTAGGAGGCGTCGACGGCGAATGCGGCAAAGACGTACGGGCTGACGGTCAAGTTGACCGGCACAGTGGTGTTGCTGGTCGCGGCATTGTTGGATGCAAACGCGGCGGTGCCGAGGGCGAGGACGCCGGCGGCGATGAAAATTCCGAGTTTCATTTGGAACTCAATCTCCATGCCATCCATTCTAAAGGATGGCGGGTCGGTTGCCGAAAGGCAACATGGTTGTGTTCGCGGTTGTCCTGTGGTTAGTGGCCCGGACTTCCGCATTCCGCTGTTCTGCGCCAGGGTTTCTTCAGCCCTGGCGCCGGGCGTTTTTGGCAGCGGCTCCCGTCCGTTGCCATATCGCATTTGGTCCGGCTGCCCCCGGACCCGGGCGGAACGGCCCTTGCCGTTTCCATGCTCCTACCATTTAGGAATGGTTGGGTCGTTCCCGGTTATGTCGGTCTGGACCATCGTGATGCTCAGCGTTGCGCCGTAATTCCCGGCGGGAACCGACATCGTGACGCCAGATACTCTCACAGTGACCGGCACCAGCACCTGCTTCGTCGGTCTTCTTCCGTTCGGATTGCGCGTCAACACCAGCGGATCGGGCGACGTGACGATCTTGCCGCCGGCCTCCATCGTCCAGATACCGGGAAGGCTTCCCTGATCCAGTACCAGGACCACGCGGGACGGCACGTTGGCAGCCCACGCGAGGTTGACGGTGTCTTCCGCACCGCCGCCGTGTCCGTCCACTTCGAGGTTGAAACCGGCCTTGTTGTCTTCAACCAGCGCGCCATACACCGCCCTGTCCCACCCGATGTTGTAGCTTGCGTCCTCGGCGAAGGTGGCGAAGACGTAGGGCTGGCCGATCGGTGGATCGGGCGGCACTCTGGTGTTGCCCGTCGTTCCGTAAGACTGTGCGAAGGCGTGTGTGCCCAGAACGAGTGCGCCGATAGCTAGAGTGGTTCCCAGTTTCATCGCGGGTTCGTGTCGTTCTTTCGGGTCTCGAGAGCGCCGGTCTGGTCGCGGCCGGCGCAGGCTTTGAGGACTGCGGCGGACATTGAGTGATCAGGTTGGTCCGGATTCCCCCGGGCCTGGGTGGGAGGGTTTGCAAGCGGGTACGCTTCGTCTCCCGGTCTGCTGCTGGAGCGGGCTTATGGTCCCCTGCTTCCGCTCCTACACCTCAATTGTATCAGGGTTTAGGTGTAATCCGCTACTACCCAAAAGTGTAGTTTATTACCTACCCGTTCGGGTAGGTTTTGGGGGAGTTCGGCCCCAATCTGGGTGGATGACACACGAGGCGCCCCCCAACGGGTGAGGGCTCACCCGGGGGGACATACTTGGTGGCGGCGTGGCAGGACCGGCGTCCAGTCGGCCGGGCACGGGTCTTGCCGCGGTGGGCGCGACGGGGCGGCAGGGCGGGTTTCGCACGCTTGACGGGGGTCCGGCCAGTGGTTATAATGAGGAAGGTTCCGCACCCGTAGCTCAGTTGGTAGAGCAGTTGACTCTTAATCAATTGGTCCGGGGTTCGAGTCCCCGCGGGTGTACCACTCCTGGTGCTGGTTCTAACCAGATGAGTTACCGGAAAACGGTGGCGGCATGTAATACGTGACCTCCACCGTTTTCTTGTCAGTCTGTTCCACGCTCTTCACGGCTTGGCCGGCAATTTCCCGCTTTCCAACGGCTGTCGAGGATTCCAGCCATTCCAGACGTCAGGCGGGGGGGGCAACTGTATCATCAACCCCTGCGGCCGGACGCTGACCTTGCTCCAGAAGCGATGCTAAGCTACTGTTTCCGCCTACACCTGCGTGACCTCCCCTTCCACCCAGGCACGCAGCCACAGGACGACCACAATTGCGAATCGGTATCAGCTATCTCTGGACGCCGGTTGGTATCCGGAAAACCCAGCCGTTGACCGTCGTTCCCCCAGGTTGGGTGCTTACGGACATAGAATGACTCAACCGGCATCATGCAACCTGACGCGCTATGGATGGGTGCTTCAGGGTGCAGGCCAAACACCAAATAGTAGGCGCCATTCCGCTCGGTGGCCTGCCGCCCGAACGTGCAGGCGCATGTGCCTGAGATGAACCAATCTCCAACAAGGGAAATCGCGGTCCCGTCCGAAGGCGAGCGTGCACCGGCAAACCGATGGATCATCGCGCTGGCAGTTACCGTTGGCACCCTGATGGGCGCCATTGATACCAGTATCGTCAACGTCGCGCTCCCCCACATCCAGAGTACCTTGGGCGTCACCATCAACGAGGTCACGTGGATTTCGACCGCCTACCTGATCTCTCTGGTCATCATCATGCCGTTGACGGCGTGGCTCGCCAGCCTGTTCGGCCGCAAGCGCGTGTACATGGCGTGCCTCATCCTGTTCCTGGTTGCGTCGTTCTTTTGCGGCAACGCGACGACGTTCGGGATGCTGGTTATCTTCCGTGGCATTCAGGGGATCGGCGCCGGGGCTCTTCAGCCGACCGAGCAGGCCATCCTGCGCGAGACGTTCCCCGTGGAGGAGCAGGGGCTGGCGATGGCGCTGTACGGCCTCGCCGTCATGATCGGGCCGGCGATTGGCCCCAGCCTCGGCGGATTGCTCACCGACAACTATTCCTGGCGATGGATCTTCTTCATCAATATCCCGATCGGGCTGATCGGGCTGCTGATGGTATGGCATTTTGTGCACGATCCACGATACCTGAAGCGGCAGCCGCTGCGGATCGATTATGCGGGCGTCGGGTTGCTGGCGGTTGGGTTGGCCACGCTGCAGACGCTGCTCGAACAGGGGCAGACCAACGATTGGTTTTACTCCACCTTCATCGTCGTGCTGACGATTGTGGCTGCGTGCAGCCTTGGCGCGTTCGTCTGGTGGGAACTCCGGATATCCGAGCCGGCGGTGGACCTGCGCCTCCTGAAGAACCTTCCGTTCGCGTCCGGCACTTTCATCGGCGGCGTACTGGGCCTGAGCCTCTTCTCGGGCATATTCCTGCTGCCGCTGTATATGCAAACGCTGCTCGGGTTTACCCCTCTGCAATCGGGCCTCGCGCTGATGCCGCGCACGCTCGCGATGATGGCGATGATGCCGATCATAGGTTTGGCGTTCAACCGACTGGGTACCTGGAAAATGGTGACAGGCGGACTGACGATCGCGGCATATGCGGTCTGGATGATGGCACACTTCACCGACCGGACAGACCTGACGCAGCTCATCATCCCGCAACTGATACAGGGCGTCGGTTTCAGCATGATCTTCGTAGCTCTCTCCACATCGGCGCTTTCCAACGTGCCGCGGGAGCGTATGACCAATGCGACCGGCCTGTACAACCTCATCCGGCAATTGGGAGGCAGCTTCGGGATCGCCATATTCGCGACGCTGCTGGAGAAGCACACAACCGCGATGCATACCCACTTGGCGGAGTATGCGAACGCCTATAACCCGGCGTTTACTCAACGAATGGTTGGCCTGCAGGGCTACTACAGAAGCCTCGGGAATGACGCGGTAACCGCGCAAGCGCGAGCGCTCGCAACCATCAATGGGATCGTTTGGAAGCAGGCAGCGGTGATGGCGTTCGAATACACGTTTCGCCTCAGCTTCGTGCTTCTGGTGATGTGCATCCCGCTCGTTTTTCTGCTGAAAGACCGCGTGGTGAAACGGCGCGCCCTGGGCGAGCCCGTGGAGGAGTAACGCGGCATTCCGACGCCAGGGCCGATACGAAGAGGCCTGCCCCCTACGCGCCCGAGATCTGGAACATGTGCGTCTCGCACGCGGGCAGATGGAAGATCGCGCGCTCCGCGCTGGCCATATTCACCACCGTCAGATCAACGTCACGATTCCACGGGTTGCGGATCGTGACAACGCCGCCTTCCCAGTCCTCGTCGAGTATCTCGACGGACTCGATGACGTAGAGCTTCTCATTGAGGGGGTCTACGAACAGTGTACCCCAGTCGCGCAGCCAATCCTCCACCAGGATGATCCAGCCCGCGCACCACGAATGCGCCAGCGGCAGGACCATACCCTTCGGGTGAGTCCAGTCAGTGTGGAACAACTGTTCCGGCACCATCCCGCGCCGCGCATTGAAATCTCCGTCCCCACGTGCCACGAACTGCCGGAAGCAGAATACATGATCGCGGGCGCGGGCGAAATAGAAATCGTCGCCCGAGAGGCGCCAGAGACGCAGCAGCGCGGGGATGCAAATGTAGCCGTAGTTGTGGAGGTGCTGATTGCACGGCGACGCGATGTCCGCTCCCTTGCTCCGGAAGTCGTATCGTCCCAACAGCGTCTCTTGCGGAAAGGTGGCGTTGTACGACATCCGGAACGAGAGGGCATAATCGGCCGCCTGGCAAGCGAGGCGAAGCCAGGAGTCGTCCGTCGTCTCTTCGTACAGGCCCATCATCGCGATGAGCGCGTTATATCCGTCCTCCGACGTCACACCGTAGGGGACGTCCTCCGGCGCACCGGCGAGATGCTTCGTTCGGATCATCTGCGCATAGTAGATCCCGGCGCGCGAGGCCGCCGCGAGGTAATCGGCCGCGTGCGCGAAGGGGCTGCCGAACGCGTTGCGGTAGCGCGCCGCCAACAGCAGCGCCGGTATCCACATCAGCCCGCCCGCGCCGTTCCATTCCTCCACCACGCCCGTTTCCAGGTTATAATACGTCCCGAACGATCCATCCTCGCGCTGAATCTTCACCGCGTAGTCGAGGTTAGTGCGAACGGCATTCTCCCAACGCGTCAATCGATCCCCGATGGCCCAGCCTTCGGGATCGGTCAAGGCTTTGAGGAGGAACCAGGTTGCTTCACTGATGGTGCGGCTCTGCGCCACCGGGGGCAATGTATCATCGTCTACCCAGCCACCCGTCCATCCCGCATCTTCGGTCCACTGAGGGTAGAACATTCCTGCCGGAGCGATGCCCTCGCCGGCGATTTCGTCGATGACGTCCAACCCCGCGTTCACTTGCTGTGCGGACCCGGTGAGAGCGCCGTGGTGCGCCAGCGCATACGCGTAGGGAAGGCCGCTGACCCAGGCGACGTGCATATGCTTTCGATCCCACTGTCGCAACCCGGGACGAAAATACCGGTCGAACCCCGCGGTTTCGTATAGCGCGGAATTGGCCGGGTCATAGTGCCAGTTCAGCAGTCCGTCCGCGGCGAGTTCTGAAGCCTCGGCTCCCGGCATCCACGGATTCAGGCACTGCGGGTCGTCCACGTAGGTGTCCCGGAGGAGCGAGCGACTCCCAGCAGCGCCCGCATACACCTCGAACGAGAAGCAAACCGTTTCGCCGGGCGCTATCCGGAACAGCGGCGCTTCCGCCGCATCGCCTTCCAGGTGGAACGGGGCGTATCGAAGTGGTTCCTCGCGATAGGGAAAATGCACCGAAAGCGCCGCCGCTGTTGCGTCCGCGGAGAATCCGATTCCCGACGCGCCATGGCTGAACCGGTCCGACGTCACTAACGCGGCAGACAGCCCTTCGGCCCGCAGCATCACCAACGGCGTCATCGTGCGGTCGGTCCGGAACTTCCAGGTCGGCGAAGAGGCACGGTCTTCCGGTTCAAATTCGGCCGACCATCGGGGGTAGCTGCCGCGCCCGCGCGGGCGATTCTCGCCGTAGAAGATGCCGGGCACGAACGGCTCGGCGTTCTGAATATGAACTGACCATTCGGCATCGAAACCGGTTTCAATCGCGGCATCGCCAACGTACATCGCCTGCACGCTCCACGCGGCGCGGGGGGACCTTTCGCCAACAACGGAGATTTCGGCGGTAACCTTCCAGCGATCGTCGACCACCCCGGTCAGAAGCATCGCCCCCTCATCCACCTCGACGCGGGTCCAGAACACGGTCCCACCGTCGCGGTCTGTCAGGCGAAAGCCGTCCGCCACAGTGTCTCCCGCCATCTCCATCGAAAAGAGGAAACCATGCGTGCCGGGGCGAACGCTGAGCCGAGTGTGTACATCCAGATACAGTTCAAACATGGTGTCAGCCGGCGATGTGCTTTCCCGCAGATTCGGGAGAGGAAATCTGCTCCGCGAAGCGTGATACTTTATTGTTGACCGCGAGGGCGCGCGGCGTCCAACCGCGGAACTACGCTGTCGCTTTCCCGAATGAGCAACACATCTGCGCAGCCATTGAAAGATTGCTACGGAAATGTGCATACTTCGCACGAGAGAGCGTACCCGCTCGCTTCGCCCTTCGGGGTTGGACCGTCTGTGTTTCGGTCTCTCGCTTAACCGTCTTCGGCACGGTTCTGAATTAGCGAAACCGTGCCCTGCTCCGAAAGGATGGCAACACGATGCGTTTGAAAGGTCTCTTGATCACTGCCCTGGCAGCAAGCATGGCTGCAACGTCCTTCGCATTTCCTGCACGCAAGCCCGTGCCGCCGCCTCCGGGCAAGGCCGCCGTAACCACCAAGAAAGCCGGCGCCACCAAAGTCAAAGGCTACACGTACAAATCAAAGACCGGCAAGATCGTAAAGGTGAAGGCGCACGAGCGCAAGGCCCCGGCCGCCATGAAAGGGAAGACCGTAAAGGTCAAGGCCTACACGTACAAGACGAAGACCGGCAAGACGGTCCACGTCAAAGCGCACGAGCGCAAGGCCCCGGTTAAGGCCAAGGGCGCTCCGAAAATGCCCTAGGTATCAACTAGACAACGTCGTGGGCCGGCCTGGATTACGGGCCGGCCCCAATTGGTTGACGTTCCCAACAGAAGGCCGACCGCGCCCCGGATCTTCGGCGCGGTTGAGGGGAGACGATCCTATGCGCGTGGCAGTGACCGGCGCGGCCGGATTCATCGGTAGATCACTCGTCAAATCCCTTCTTGAACGCGGCGATTCGGTGATCGCGTTCTCGCGCCGGCCTGAGCCGGTCGCCGCGGACCCGGTCAGCCTTACCCCCGCCGCCTGGCCCCCGACGGGCGTATTCCCAACCGTGGACGCAGTCATCCACCTCGCCGGTGAACCGGTCGACGGCCGGTGGACCGAAGAGAAGAAGGCCGCCATCAGGGCGTCACGAAGCGAGGGCACCCGCGCCCTGGTCGAGGCGATCGGCGCCGCGCCCGTGCGGCCTGCGGCTCTCATCAGCGCTTCGGCGATTGGGTACTACGGGGATCGCGGCGAGGAGGTCATCACGGAATCGGCGGAAGCAGGAGACGGCTTCCTCGCAGACGCCTGCGTGCAGTGGGAGCAGGCGGCGTACGAGGCCGTATCGCTTGGGCTGAGGGTCGCCACCGTGCGCACCGGCGTCGTCCTCGACAGGGACGGAGGCGCGATCCGGAAGATGCTTCCCGCCTACCGAATGGGGCTTGGCGGCCCGATGGGGTCCGGCTCGCAGTGGTTCGCCTGGATTCATCGGGACGATATCGTCGGCCTCTACCTGCACCTGCTGGACACCGGACTGGATGGCCCGGTGAACGGCGCATCACCCAATCCGGTCCGCCAGCGCGATTTCGCAACGACTCTCGGCTCCGTCCTCTGTCGCCCCGCCATCCTGCCGACACCGTCATTTGCTCTCAGGCTGGCATTCGGCGAATTCGCGGGTACCTTCTTCCACAGCCAGCGCGTTCTCCCGGAGAAGGCGGAGCGCAACGGTTTCACTTTCCGCTATCCCGCCCTCCGCGAAGCCCTGACCGCCGCCCTGGCCTAAGGCCCCCGGAACCCGATACCCCGAATCCGAAACCCGGAACTCGAAACTCGAAACTCTGAACCCGCAACTCGAAACCCAGAACTCGGAACTCGGAACTCGAAACCCGGAACTCGAAACTCGAAGCTCGCCCGCGTCATATAATGCCGCGAGGTACCGTGCCGCTATGAGAGCTGTGTTCGCCTCGGTTTTCGCCTTCCTGGTCCTGTGTACCGTCTGGGCCGTTACGCACGTGCCCACACATCCCGTCGGCAAGACCGTACTCACCTGGGTTTCGGATGACGCGCCCGTCCGCCAGGATCAGATGCGCCTTTTCCGCGAATACTGCAGGGCACAGGGGCGGCCGGACGTAGACATCCGCCTCGACCCCAACAACGGCGGGCTCGACAAGATCGTGGTTCAGAGCGTCGGCGGAGTCGGTCCCGACGTGTTCGATATGTACCAGTCGGACCAGCTGAATGCCTGCGTGGAAGCCGGGATTCTGCTGGATGTGACCGACTCTGCTAAACGGAGCGGATACGGGCTCGATCGCATGTGGCCTGCTCTGCAGGCGGCCGCAACCATCAACGGGCGCCAGTATTCCGTACCGCCGAACTGCGCGTCCACGGCGATCTTCTACAACAAGGACGTTTTCGACCGCCGTGGGGTGCCATTCCCGAAAGGCGACTGGACGTGGCGGCAATTCGTCTCAACGGCGGAGATGCTCACGGTGAAACGCCCGAATGGCCGAGGCTATGAGTCGTTCGGCATCATGGGCTACACGCTTACGGACGCTATCTGGCAGGCAGGCGGAGAGTTCTACACGCCGGACGGGGCGCGCTGTGTGCTGGACAGCCCGGAGGCCATCGAAGGCGCGCGGTTCTTCGCTGATCTTCAGCACAAATACCACGTGATGCCCACCGCGTCGGAGGAAACAGCCATGTCATCGGCCGGCGGCTGGGGTTCCGGTGCGCTGAACTACTTCATGGGTGGCCGCATCGCGATGATCGTTTCCGGCCGATTCGCGGCGATCAACTGGAGGAAGGTTCCCGGCCTGCGCTGGGGAGTGGCGCCGATGCCGTTCAACAAACGCCACGCAAACCGTCTGCTCTGGAAGTGCACGGGCATCAATCGCAACAGCCCCAACACGGAGGCCGCCCAGCTGTTCCTGCGATTCCTCACCACCGGACCGCTCTGCGACAACATCAACGCGACAAGCGATGGCATCTCCGCCATCCCGGAACACGACTATACCGACGCCTATCTTCACGACCGCGAACACCCGGACGAAACAGACAACGCGCTGTGGCTCAAAGTGATGAAATACTCTCGTGACACGCAGGTCAGCCCGTTCGTGAACCCGTTCACCGTTACCCGCAAACTCACCGACTACACCGACCTCATCCGCAACGGAGACCTCTCGCCGGACGAAGCGATGAAACGCTGCGCGTCCGACATCAACGCGATGATCCGTAACAACATCGAACGCGACCCGGTGATCCGCCAGAGATGGCTGCTGCGAAATGGGAAAGGGACCCGCCCATGACCGCCGGCTGGTCCATCAAGCGTGAGCGAAACCGCGGAGACCTCTTGTCCGCCCTTAAGTTCCTTTCGCCCAATCTCGTAGGCTTCCTCGTATTCACCACGCTGCCGGTGATCCTGTCGTTGGGCGCCAGTTTCACGAACTGGGATATCCGGCCGGGCGTCCCTCTTCACTACGTCGGACTCGCCAATTTCAAAGAAATGATCGGCGAGGACGACTTCTACCGCTTCCTGTACAACACGGTCTTCCTGATGCTAGGAATCCCGATCAGCATCGCCGGTTCGCTGGTCCTCGCGCTCATCCTCAACCAGCGCCTCCGGGGAATCGTCGCCTTCCGCACCATGTTCTACATCCCGACCATCACCAGCGGCGTCGCGCTCTACGTGATGTGGAAGGCACTCTACAATCCCGAGTTCGGGTTCCTGAACATCAGCCTGTACTGGCTGATTGAGCATCTTGGCATCAACGGGCTACGCCAGGGGATGCATCTTGCTCCGATCACGTTCGACATGCTGCCCAAATGGCACATGGACGTCACGTGGGCGAAGCCGTCCCTGATGCTGATGGGCATCTGGGCCGGCGTGGGTGGTGGAAACATGCTGCTGTACCTCGCCGGCCTGAGCAACATCCCGGTCGAGTTGTACGAAGCGGCCGACCTGGACGGCGCCGCGGCATGGGCCAAATTCCGGAATGTTACCTGGCCCCAGTTGGCGCCCACCACATTCTTCGTGATCATCATGAGCGTCATCGGCGGACTTCAGGGAGGGTTCGACCAGGCCCGAGTCATGACGAACGGCGGGCCGGCAGGCGCGACCACCACGCTGGGGTACTACATCTACAACAAGGCCTTCCTGGAGTTCCGGTTGGGCTACGCCTGTACCGTCGCGTGGACGATGTTCGCCGCCATCCTCGTCATCACCCTGATTAACTGGCGCTTCGGCAACCGATTCGTGGAGAGCGCGACATGACCGCCTCCCGCCTGAAAATCACGCTCAGTTACGCCGCCCTAACGCTCGTGGCGCTGACCATGTTGCTGCCGTTCTTCTGGATGGTCCTGACGTCGTTCAAGCCGCTCGGCGAAGTTGACGGCGGCGCGCTTCTGCCGAAGCAATGGCAGGTCCGCTATGTCCCGGACGTGAAACACCCCGGCCAGTTCACGGAAGTGAACAACTACCTGGAAGTCATCGCCTCGCGTATCCCGCAGCGACGCATTGCGTTCCCTCGCTACTACTTCAACAGCATCTTCATCGCGGGCTGGATCACGCTGTTACAGGTCCTCACAAGCGCGATGGCGGCCTATGCCTTCACACGCATCCGGTGGCCCGGCCGGGAGCAGGCCTTCCTGCTTTACCTGGCCACCCTGATGATCCCGGGCGTGGTCACGCTGATCCCGAACTTCGCCATACTCGAGCGCCTGCACCTAATCGACACCTACAGCGGCCTCATCGTGCCTGCGGCGTTCAGCGCTTTCGGCACGTTCCTCCTGCGCCAGTTTATGCTGGGGGTCCCGATGAGTCTGGACGAGGCCGCCGAGATGGACGGCGCCACCCGCTCCCAGGTATTCTGGGATGTGGTGATGCCAATGGCTCGCCCGGGCCTCATCACACTGGCGATTTTCACGTTCATGGGCGCGTATCAATCGTTCTTCTGGCCCCTCGTGATGATCAAGAGCGAGTGGCTCCGCACTCTGCCCATCGGCCTGCTGGTCTATGACACGACGCAGGGCCGCGAAACGCAACTCATCATGGCGGCCAGCGTGATGACAATGCTCCCGCTGGTCATACTCTTCATCATCGGCCAGCGCTACTTCGTAAAGGGCATACAACTCGGCGCAGTAAAAGGCTGAGGCGGAAACGATGAACTATGAGCGATGAACGATGAATGCCCGCACTCGGGTCTCACCAGAAATGAGAGGATACTCCCATGAAGTTGTTGGTTACCATTCTGTTAGGCCTGTCATGTTGCGCGGTAGGCCACGCGGAGTCCACGTGGAAAGACATTGTGGGCGACGGGCCGAAGGTAGAGCGCATCGCCACGGGTTTCGTGTTCACCGAAGGACCGGTCTGGAGCCCGAAGGGCTACCTGCTGTTCTCCGACGTCCCCGCCGGCATCATCTACAGGTGGACACTCAAAGCAGGCGCGACCAGATTCCGCGATCCCAGTTACCACAGCAACGGCCTCACGTTCGATCGCCAGGCGCGGCTTCTGGCGTGCGAAAGCGAAGGACGCGTCTCCCGCACGGAGAAGGACGGCTCGCGCAAGGTCATTGCCGACCGCTATGAGGGGAAGAACCTCAACAGCCCAAACGACATCGTGGTGAAGTCGGGTGGCAGCATCTACTTCACCGACCCCACTTATGGCCTTACCCCCCCCAACGTACCGGTCGCACGGGCCGCGCAACTCGACTTCCGAGGCGTTTACCGGATCGCGCCCAACGGAAGCCTCGCCCTCCTTGGCAGGGAATTCGGGCAGCCCAATGGACTCGCCTTTTCGCCGGATGAGAAGCGCCTGTACGTGGATGACTCCGAGCGCAACAACATCCGCGTGTTCGATGTAAGGGCGGACGGTACGCTCAGCAACGACCGGGTCTTCGCAACGCCTCGTGAACGGGGCAAGGAGGGCGCGACCGACGGGATGAAGGTGGACACGAAGGGAAACGTGTACTGCACCGGTCCGGGCGCGGTATGGGTGTACGCGCCATCGGGCACGCTCCTGGGCAAGATTGCCACGCCGGAAGTGCCGGCCAACTGCGCGTTCGGCGACAAGGACCGCAAGACACTCTATATCACTGCCCGCCATTCGGTATATCGAGTCCGCCTCCGCATCCGGGGGATGTGAGAATTGAACCACAAAGGCACAAAGACACAAAGGTCTCTTTGTGCCTTTGTGTCTTTGTGGTAAAATGCACAGTGTGAGCGGGCCGGGCGGCCGCCGCCCGTAAGGGGGGAGGAAAGTCCGGGCTCCGGAGGGCAGGGCGCTCGGTAACGCCGAGGCATCCGCAGGGATGACGGAAAGCGCCACAGAAAAGGAAAGGCCTCACCATAGGGCTGAGGGTTCTGGGCTGAGGGCTGAGAGTCTCAGCCTTTGTCCCGCAGCCCTCAGCCCTGTGGTGGGGTTGAGCTGAAACGGTGGTGTAAGAGACCACCGGCGGCGTGGTGACACGCCGGCCTGGCAAGCCCCGCCCGGAGCAACACCGAATAGGGGGAGAGATCGGGGTAGCCCGCCCCGCCGCCCTTGCGTGCCGAAAGGCCGCGAGGGGTAATCCCCGGGTCGGAGGCTGGAGGGCGCCGGCAACGGCGCTCCTAGAGAGATGGCCGCCGCCGCGAAAGCGGTACAGAACCCGGCTTACAGGCCCGCTCACCTGATGTTGGATGGTGGAAGTTGGAGGTTGGATTGAGGGAGGAACACGAGTGAACTGGAGAGTCGTGCTGGAACGGGACGAGGAGACCTCGGACTGGGCGGCGTGGTGCCCTGAATTGCCGGGCTGCACTTCTGCCGGCGAGACCGAAACCGAAGCGCTCCAAAGCATCCGCGAAGCGATCCAGCTCTATCTGGAGCCTGAACCCATCAAGTTGGCCGAGGGGGCTTCGGTGTGCCAGGTAACGGTCTGATGCCAGACAGGCCGGACCGCTTGAACGCCAAGCAGGTCGAAGACGTTCTTGCCCGGAATGGTTTTCGCCTGGTGTCACAAAGGGGAAGCCATAGGAAGTGGCGCCACGATGCGCAGCGTTCCCAGGTCATCGTTCCCGACCATCGCGGACGCGATCTGCCTATAGGCACGCTTCGAGCGATTCAGTCCGCCTCCGGTATTGCAGCAGACGAGTGGCACCGGTGATGGTTGCCGCCGCGTAAAGGTGGCACAGAACCCGGCTTACAGGCCCGCTCACCTGATGTTGGATGGTGGAAGTTTGACTCCGGCGCCTGGCGCCCGACACCTGGCCCCCCCCACCCCACGTAAAGAAGGCCTGCCCAATGGATGGACAGGCCTTCTTCAACTTGAAGTCGCCCTTGGCTCCGCTTCGGCGGGCCTACTTGCGGCGGCGGATCAGGCCGAGCAGGGGCAGGATGCCCACGCCCAACAGGCTCGCGGAAGCCGGCTCGGGAACGGCGGAGACATGCGCGCCGATCGCGCCAAGGCTGCCGCCCGGCGCTTCAGGCGCCGTGTATGTGGTCAGATCGACGACGTACTTGTTCAGGCCAAGGTCGACGGTGTAGTGGGTCGCGCCGGTGAATGTGTTTCCGATGTTGGCGGAACCGACCGACGTGGTGCCCTTAAGAACGCCGGAAAACAGCAGATCGGCGGAGGCGCTGCTGGCATCGTCGGTCAAGGTCATCGTGATCTCATACGGATTATCGAAGGTGTCAGGCGCCAGGTCCGGGGCGCTGCTTGTGACTCGGAGGTTCGAGAGAACCACATCGGTTCCGATCGTGCCGGCAAACTTGTGGATGTTGGCGCCCGGAATGAAAGTAATTGCGCTCATTCCGCTCGACATCGTGTTGCCCGGCAGGTTCGTGGTTTCAAAATGAGAGAAATACACTTGAGCCTGCGACGTGCCCGCGATGAGCAAGCTCAGACCAGCGCCCAGTAGACAGGTCTTAAGAAGCTTCATGTTCAGAGTTTCCTTTCGGTTCTTGACGGCTCGCTGCCGTCGGTTGGCTTCAGAGATAAGCCCATCGCCGATGGGGGACCACCACCAACGCTGCAACTCTCCTGATAAGCGAGGAGGCACAGACCGTGCCAAACCGAGCGAGCACTATAGAACCGCGATTGCTCCGGCCGGCGGCAAGCGGCGCAATTCCGCCCGCCAAACCACCAGGCACACTCGCGCGAAAGCCCCGCGCCGGAGCATCCGTGCGGGGCTTCTTCCAAAGCGGTTTCCCTGCGGTTTCGTGCTCTAGAAACCCTCTTGCTCGTACTCCGCCGCGCATACCGGGCACTCCTCAACGCCGTCTTCTATCGGCGAATCGCAACGTGCGCAGAGGTGCACTTTCGGGTCGTCACATTCCTCATCCAGCATACCAAACATGATCGCAGCGACCAGGTCATCTCCGCCAAATGGTGTACCGTTCATACATCATACCTCGACCGCAGTAACGAAGAGGCGCCCAGTTGGCGACCATTTTCGTCAACCTGGCGCACTGTCATTTTCTGCCCATCCCTTGTCCCACCGAACAGGGTGAATGAGTGGATCTGGGCGGGAGGCGCCGGAAGGCGATCCTCCATTTGGCGCCGTTCCTTTTCGCCGTCACCAGGTCGCCGGCGGCGCGATACCGCGCCGCCGGCAGCATCGTTCGGTCCACGCTGACCTCACCCGTTCGTCACCATACGGTAGTCTATCACAGCGTCGCGCACGGCGTGGTACAATCGGGCTATGCAACGATATTTAGCAATTTGTTGGTTCGCCTGCCTCTTCGGCCTCTGGGCTCCCGCCGGGGGCGCGGCTCTGCGCTACGACGCGCTTGGCGCGAGCGACGCCGTCGGTATCGGCGCATCGTCGCCCGGCGCGAACGGCCAGCCGAACAACGGTTACGTGTACCTGCTCGCCAATTGGCTGACGGCCCGTTATCCGCACTGGACTCTCGAAAACCGCGGCGTTGAGGGGTTGACCGCCCCGGAGATCCGGGATCAGGAATTGAATCCCGCCATCCTCGCCCAGCCCGATATCGTCACTCTATGGGCCGGCGCGAATGACGTCCGCGTGAGCATCCAGAAGCAGGAAACCACCGCCGTGCTTCAGTCGGGGTTTGAACTCGCCTACACCACCATTCTGAGCCGGCTTCGCGGGGAAACACACGCCTTCATCGTAACAGCCAACATACCGGACCTCAGCCTCGTTCCATCAGCCGTTTTCCTCACGGCGCCGCTGCGCCAGTTAGCGCATGACGATTCCCTCGCCGTCAACCAGTCCATTGCGCGGGTCGCCGCGGCCTACGGCGTCCCGGTGATCGATCTGTTCTCAGACCCGACGTCATACGATCCCGCCAACTTCTGGGTGGACGGCTTCCACCCGAACGATCAGGGTTACCTGATCCTGGCAATGCGGTTCGAGGCCGTTCTTCAAGCTGGGGCCTGGCGAAAAGTGAGCGGCCTGGGCGATGTGAACGGAGATGGCGTGATCGACATCGCAGACGCCGCCGCTTTGCTTTCAGGGATCGGCGGAATGTCATCCGCTTCAAACCGGCAGGCCGTAGCCGGAGACGTCGCGCCGCCGGGCGGCGACGGCCGGATCGACATCACGGACGCCGTGTTTATCGCCCGCCGGGTCGCCGGCCTCGTTCCGGACGGTGATTGGAGATGACCGTCACAGATTCCCGAATAAAACGCCAAGCGCAAAGGTAACGCTGCCGGCCAGGATTCCCACCAGCGTCATTTCCAGGCCGCTGGACCACCAACTCCGCGTGGTGATGAGGCTCTTGGCGGCGCCAACAATGAAATGCGCCAGGATGGACGTCACCGCCGCAACGACCACGGCGGTCATGCCCCTCAGGAAGAAGAATGGCAAAACGGGGATGAAAGCACCCAGGGCGGTGGACAGAGTCGCCGAAACCGCGGACACCCATTGGTTGGGCAGCGCCTCCTCGGACAGGCCCAGTTCGGATTGTGCGAGGGCCTTGAGCATCCGCTCCGGATCCTCGGCCAACCTCGCCGCCATATCCCGGGATTGGAGCTCATCGAATCCCTGGAGTTGGTAGAAGAGCGCCATCTCCTCCATCTCCTCTTCGGGGTGTTCCTCCAGTTCGGCCCGCTCCCGCCCCAACTCCGCCTCGTGAACTTCGCGCTCGCTCTTCACGGCGAGGTATGCGCTGCTCCCCATCGAGAGAGCAGAGGCGATCATCCCCGCCATCCCCGCAACGACGATGGTATGCTGCGTCATCGTGGGCGATGCGGTCGTCGCGCCCGCGACGCCGCTCACAATTCCGAACACCGAGCCGAGGCCGTCGTTCACGCCGTACACCGCGTCCGAAATCCATGTGCCGGCGCGCGTGTGGCGTTCGCGCCGGAAAATCGCGTCCAGCGCCCCCTGCGGTCCGGGAAGTGAGGTCATCCCGCGAAGAGCGCGCGCGTGCGCCTCTTCCTCCAGGGCAAAATCGTGAAGCACGCGGGCCGTTTCACCGTCGCCCAAAGCCCTTTGTTGCATGCTGTAGAGGGACGTTTGCCGGTCTTCCAGCGCCTCCATCTTCTTCAGGGTAACATTCGTGCCCACGAGGCGCGCCACGCCGCGATTCCAGCGGGTTCTCAGCGTCTCGCGGTCCTCTGGAACGGTCGCGCCCAGTTCCTCCAGCGCTTCGGCCCATCGTTTCGCGTGCCTGTCCTCGGCATCCGCCATCCGTGACAGGATGCCGCGTCGCTTTGCGTCTTTCTCATTGGCCGCCAGATCGCGATATACCCTCGCGCTGTCGACTTCCGCGCGCCACGATTTCCGCAGAACGTCGATGCGCTCCCGAGTGCCCACCGGCTTAACGTCACGTTGGATTGCCATGCCGTACTTCTCCTGGTGCCAGTATAGCCCGCCACCCCCTACCCCCGGCCCCTGGCTCTCGCCCCCCAACCTCCAAAAACCAGGACGGCCGCCCAACGGGCGGCCTCGGAGTCCACAACGACGGCATCAGGCGACCGGGCGGCGAATGCCCACCAGGCGGCGCGCCCAGTATCCGCTGAACGGGTTATCGATTGTCACGCCGCGGCGGGGGTTCGCCGCATGGACCATCTTGCCGTTGCCGGCGTACACGCCAACATGGCCAACCCGCCGGCCGTGAGTGCTGAAAAAGAGGAGGTCTCCGGGCTTGATGTCGTTCCACGCCACTTTGCGGCCGCTGTGATACTGCTGCGCCGCCGTGCGGGGCAGGCCGACGCCCTCCGATTTGCCGTAAAGGTATTTGGTGAACCCGGAGCAGTCGAAGCCGTGGCGTCCGGTGCCGCCGTAGCGGTAACGCGCCCCACGGAACGACAGGGCGGTGCGCACAATGCGCGAGCCACGGTCGGTGGAACGGGAGGGGAAAGGATTGGAGCCGGAGCGTACCGCCGAGGCAGGTACCGCACCGATCACCGTTAACGAGATGGCCGCAAACAGGGCCGCAACGTTTCGTCCGCGAAAAACCAAATGCCAATCCTCTTCCGGGCAATACCCCTGTGGGTTGGTCCGGCAGACACCGAACAGAACACCTCCATACTAGAGGAACGCCAACCGGAGGTCAAGGCAATTTGCATCAAATGCAGGTGCGTCCAGCCGCTAGTCACGCTGACTGCACGCTGAAACAAATCCGAAAAACAATGCCGAAAATCGATCCGGAAGGCACTCCGGGTGGAACTGAACGCCCACGACAAAGGCCTTGCCCGGCAGTTCCACGGCCTCGATCACCCCATCGGCGGGACAGACCGACGTCACGGTCAAACCCGGCGCGGGATCCTTCACGGCCTGGTGGTGCTGTGAGTTCACCGCATGCACGCCCGGCCCGATCGCCGCCGCCAGCAGCGAACCCTCGGGCACTTCGACCTCGTGCCGGAGTTCCGTCTCATCGTCGGAACGATGGTCCACTGTCGAGGTGGTCTGTGCGGGGATGTCCTGGATCAACGATCCGCCCAGCGCGACGTTCATCACCTGAATCCCGCGGCAGATTCCCAGCACCGGTGTATCCCGCTCGACCGCCGCACGAAAGAGCGCGATCTCGAACTCGTCGCGCGGGCTGGAAACCACCTTCAGGTTCGGATGGGGTTCCTCCCCAAACAACGCCGGATCGATATCACACCCACCGGGCAGAAGCACGCCTTGCAAGCGATCCAGGTACCGGTCCAGGATTGGAAGCGCGGCAAGCGGGAGGAATACCGGCAGAGCGCCGGCTTCCACCAGCCTCTCAGCATAGGATCGGAGGCCGCTCATCTGGCTCGGGGAGTCGGCGTCGTCCACTCGTGTGGGATACATCGGGATGCCGATCAGCGGGGGCTTCAGAGTGTCCATATTCCCAATGTAGAAACACCGCGTCGCCACGGCCAAACCCGCTTTGCTCGCTCAGACGGGACTCCGCTAGAGTGACCGATGTAATGGACGCTGTACACGATACGCCCGATCCGGTCGCAGCCATCGATATCGGGACCAATTCCGTCAAATGCCTGGTTGCGCGGGTGCGGGATGGCGCCGTGGAGGAACCACTCCTGGACACCTCCGTCACAACGCGTCTCGGGGAAGGCCTGGGCGGTACCGGACGGCTGAACGCCATTGCCATCGAGCGGACCGCCCAATGTGTTGCGGAGCTCGTGGCGTCGGCTCACCGGTTGTACGCCCAACGCATCAGGATCACCGGCACCAGCGCCGTTCGCGAGGCGGCGAACCCGGAGGGTCTCACGCGGCGCATCCACGAATTGTGCGGGCTGGGAGTGGACATCCTTCCGGGCGAGGAAGAAGCGCGCCTCGCCTACTTGGGCGCTGTCGGTGCTTCGGCCCGCCGCGTCGCCATCATCGACGTTGGCGGGGGCAGCACCGAATGGGCCGTCGGAGAAGGGAGCCGAATCGCGTGGCGACACAGTTATCCGGCCGGTGCGGTCCGATTTACCGAAAAGTACTTCCGCTCCGATCCGCCCACCCCCGCCGAGGTCGATGACGCGGCCCGGGCCGCGGGGGATATGTTCCAATCCGCGCCCTGCGCCGAATCCGTCCCGGTGGTCGCGGTCGGAGGCACCGCGCGTACCGTCGCTCTTGTCGCCCTCGGCGGCGAGGGCACGGCGGAGGGGTTTGAGGTCGCGATACCGGAGCTGAGGCGCCAGATTGCGCTATACGCCTCGATGGACCTGATCCATCGCCGCGAAATCCCAGGCATCGAGGCACACCGGGCCGAAATCGTGATCGCGGGCGCCATCGTCCTGGCCGCCGCCATCACGCAGGCAGGGGTACCCGGAGCGCGCTGCACCCTTCGAGGCTTGCGCCATGGCATCGTCCTGGAGTTGGCCAGTCGGCCATTCTGACGGCAACCTGGAATCCCGGTGTTGCGCCGGATGTTGTCCTTCGCTCAGCGCGGCGATGCTTCAGCTCCCACCTCCCGCGGCACAGCGCCCTTCCACGTTGGCATCCCCTTTGAAGGCACGCTATACTGCGTTGCGTCCTAAGGAGCGTGACAACATGAAAATCGTGATTCTAGGCTGCGGCCGCGTAGGTTCGATACTCGCTTTGGCCCTCGAAGATGAGGGGCACCAGGTCAGCATCATCGATAAGAAGAAGGACGCCTTCCGGCGTCTCCCAACCCGATTCAAGGGTCAAGCGGTCTTCGGCGTGGGCATTGATGAGGATGTGCTTAAGAAGGCCGGGATAGAGGAAGCGGACGCGTTTATCGCCCTCACTCAAGGCGACAACACCAACGTGATGGCGTCCCAGGTCGTGCAGGAACGCTTCCGGGTCCCCAAGGTCCTCGCCCGCGTATACGATCCCATCCGCGCGCAGGTCTTCCGCGAGCTGGGGATTCACACGGTGCCCACTGCCCGCCTTCTCTGCGGGCTGTTCGCGGACATGCTCAACGGACGGCCTACGCAGTGTATTGAGGACTATCTCGGCGATACCATCGAATCCGTTACCAATCAGGAGGCCTGACAATGTATGTGATCGTAATCGGCGGCGGCAAGGTAGGCTACTACCTCACCAAGACCCTCGCCCGCGAAAACCATGAGGTTCTCCTCCTCGAGAAGGATCCCCGCCGCGCCGGCGAAATCCGGGAGACCCTGGGCGATCTCGTCGTTCTGGGGGACGGGTGCGAAGTTCGAACGCAGGAAGAGGCCGGGATGGAACGGGCCGACGTGGTCGCCGCGGTCACCGGCGATGACGAAGACAACCTGGTCATCGCCCAGATCGCCAAGCATCGGTTCCAGGTCCCGCGCTCTGTTGCCAGGATCAACAACCCCAAGAACCAGGAAGTCTTCAAGGCCTTGGGGATCGACACCACCGTCAGCGCCACCGAGATCATCTACCACATGATCGAGCAGCAGATCCCATCGGGCGATCTCATCCCGCTCGCGCTTCTCAAGAACAGCAGCATCGAGATCGTGGAAGTGGAACTGGCAAGCCGGTCACCCGTGATCGGCCAGTCGCTCAAACAGATAGACCTGCCGGGCGACACCCTGGTCATCGGCATCCTGCGAGACGGCAACCCTTCGTTGCCGGACGCCGACGCACCGTTCCGGACAGGCGACACGATCATCGCGCTCGTCAGCGCGGTCAATGAACCGGCGCTGCAGGAACTCCTGCATCCCGAAATGGTTTGACATCGTCCCGAATCGGGATTCCGCCCCGCGGGATCCCGATTCCTTTACGCCGGGAGACGCACCCATGCAATTCCGAATCCCCGCCGCGATCGCCGCGGCAGCCATGCTCTTGTCCGGATGCGGCGGAAACAAAACTGCCGCCCCAGGCGCACCGGCGTCCGGCGCCGGCACGAAGAAGATCGGCGTTACCCTTCTGGGTCGGACCGATCCCTTTTACCAGGATATGGAAAAGGCGATGGTTGCGGAGGCGAAACTCAAAGGCATGGAGTTGGACGTGCAGGACGGCAATCACGACCTCAGCACCCAGCTCGCGCAGGTTGAGAATTTCATTTCCCAGAAGAAAGATGCCCTGATCCTCTGCCCCGCCGACTCAGACGGCATCGGTGGCGCCGTTGAGAAGGCCAATGCCGCCGGTATCCCGGTCTTCACCGCGGACATCAAAGCGAACAAAGGCACCGTCATCACCCACGTCGCCTCGGACAACGTGAAGGGCGGCGAGTTGGCGGGCGAGCGCATGGCCAAGCTGCTGAACGGCAAAGGCAAGGTCGTCATCATCGATTATCCGTCCGTCGCCAGCGTCCGACAGCGGACCGAGGGTTTCGCGAAGGCCGTCGCGAAGTTCCCCGGGATTCAGATCGTGGAGCGCCCGAACGGTAAAGCCAAACGCGACGAAGCGCTCACCCAAACGGAGAACATGCTTCAGAAGTACCCGGACCTGGCCGGCATTTTCGCCATCAATGACAACACCGCTCTCGGCGCCCTGAAGGCGATCGACAACAGCAAGCGCACCAACGTCGTCCTCATCGGGTACGACGGCGATCCGGAAGCGCGCACCGCCATCCTGTCCGGCACCGCATTGAAAGCCGACGCCGTCCAGTACCCGGACAAAATCGGCAAGCAGACAATCGATGTCATCGACGCGCACTTCCGTGGCGAAAAGACGCCGGCGTTCGCGCCCGTGGAAGTCGGGCTCATCGACCAGGAGTCCCTGAAGAAGGAAGCCGCCGCCAAGTGACCGTTTCGAAGCCCTCCGGACGTGTGCTGCGCGGCGCCGTAAGCGCCGCCGCCGGCTACGGAATCCTGCTCTTTCTCATCGTGCTGGCGCTGTACTTCGACAACGCGACCGGAGGGCGTTTCCACCAGGCCGATAACCTCCACAATATCGGCCTGCAGGTATCCATCAATGCGATCCTCGCTGTCGGGATGACATTCGTCATCATTACCGGCGGTATTGACCTGTCGGTCGGCTCGGTGGTCGGCTTCACGGGCATCGTCGCGGCCAACACGATGATGAACGGCATCGCCTTCGGGGGCCACACTCTCCTGGGGCCGCCCGCCGAAACCGCCGGCGTGTTCCTCGCCTTCGGCGTCGCCCTGCTCCTCGGAAGCGCCATCGGGGTGTTCGACGGCTGGTGCATCACCCGCCTCAACGTCCCGCCGTTCATCGCCACGCTTGCCATGTTCACCGCCGCGCGCGGCCTGGGCTACGTGTACACCAACGCCGTACCCGTCGGCAATCTGCCGCCGCGCCTCACGTGGTGGGGCGGCGCGCCGATGGTCTTCATCGCTATCGCGCTGGTCATTGTAGGGGAAATCGTGCTGCGACGGACGCGTTTCGGCCGCCATGTATACGCGGTGGGAGGAAACGAGGAAGCCGCGCGCCTGTCCGGCATCCCCGTCGCTCGGACCAAGACCCTCGTCTACGTCCTGGTGAGCGCGCTGGCCGGCCTCGCCGGAGTGCTCCAGGCCGCTCGTCTAGGCAGCGGCGACCCCGATGCGGGCAGCCTTTTCGAATTGAACGCCATCGCTGCCGTCGTGCTTGGCGGCACCAGCCTGATGGGCGGCCGGGGCCGCGTGGTCGGCACCTTGCTGGGTGTGCTGGTCATCGGCGTGCTCAATAACGGCCTTCAGCAGATTGGCGTCTCCTCCTACTGGCAGCTCGTAGCCAAAGGCGCTGTCATCCTCGCCGCCGTGGTGCTTGACCAAGCGAAAGACAGGCTCGTCGCTAAATGACGAGCTATGAATGCCGGAGTCCTGAACAGTGGGAACGGTATCGGCGCCGGCAGTCGACCTGACTAACTCCAACGAGTCCCACTCGAAGGCTGACCAGCCGGCAGGGCATAATGCACCATGGTACGCGGTTCACACTATCGCGAAGCATTTGGAGGGAGATAGCACACCATGGCGAATCAGGAGCAGATCGACCGACTACTTCGCGGCGTAAGCGAATGGAATGCGTGGCGGGAAACGAACCCGGCGCAGTCGGTGGATATCAGTGGCGCCGATCTCAGCGCGGAAGACCTCGCAGGGGCGAACCTCAGCGAAGCGAACTGCAGCGGAGCCGACTTCAGCGATGCGGACCTTGAAGGGGCGAACCTCTCCGGAGCGAATTGCAGTGGAGCCGACCTCAGCGGTGCGGACCTTGAAGGGGCTAACCTCTCCGGAGCGAATTGCAGTGGAGCCGACCTCAGCGGTGCGGACCTCGAAGGGGCGAACCTCTCCGGAGCGAACTGCAGCGGAGCCGACTTCAGCGGTGCGGACCTCGAAGGGGTGAACCTCTCCGAAGCCAACTGCAGCGGAGCCGACCTCAGCGGTGCGGACCTCGAAGGGGCGAACCTCTCCGGAGCCAACTGCAGCGGAGCCGACCTCAGCGGGTCTGACCTGGAACGAGCGAACCTTACCAACGCTAATTTCAGTGGCGCGGACTTGGGCGGTGCGGACTTTGAAGGGGCCAACCTCACCGGAGCCAACCTCAGCGGCGCGGACCTCGAAGGGGCGAACCTCTCCGGAGCGAATTGCAGTGGAGCCGACCTCAGCGGCACCGAACTCAGCGGGCTGACGGGGTCATCCTGAGCGCGGTGAAGGATCCCATCGACAACAGGCGAGGCGCATTCCCCGCCAACCACTCGCCGGCTATGCCGACTATCACTCGCCGGGAAACGTTATTGCGAGCTGAGTGACCGGCTCCAATAGTGCGGGGGTGTTGTTCATCGGGCTGTTCACGCAGTCCGACACCTGGTAAGCTTCCGTCTGTTCGCTGGGGTATGGAACGAGAAGCCGCTGAAGGCGGCCGACATCCGTGATGCCGCCATCGAGCCATTCCGCCTCGTCCGCCCTCTCGAGGATGACGGGCATTCGGTCGTGGATAGCGCGAACAACACCATTCGGCTGCGTGGTGATAATCGAGTACGTCATGTGATCAACGCCGTGCTCATCCCGCCACCGCTCATAGAGGCCGGCAAAGGCGAACAGTTCCTGGTCCTTCGGACGGATGAACATCGGGATTCTACGCCGGCCTTCCCGTTTCCACTCATAGAAGCCGTTGGACGGAACCAGGCACCGCCGACGCCGGAACGCGTCACGGAACGCTGGCTTGTCAGCTATCGTTTCCGCCCGGGCGTTGATCATGCTGCTGCCCATGCCCGGATCCTTCACCCACGCAGGGACCAGACCCCACTTCATCAGCTCAATTGCGTTCGTCGAGTTGCGTACGATCACGGGCATGATCTGCCCGGGCGCGACGTTGTAGCTGGGCATCAACTCGATCTCGCGCAGAACCTCGAAGCGCCTCTGGACCAGGATGACTTGATGGAGTGTATAGCGTCCGCACATGCAGGGATGATAGCATGCCAACGGCAGCGACGATTATCACCCATGACGGGCGAGGGCGCCCGCGCACCTTCAGACTCGCTCATCGCCGTGTCGCCGTCTCCGCCCTTGGCCCTCAGCCCTCAGCCCTCTCCTCCGTCTATCATTCAGTTATGGCGAAAACAGACATTTACCATTACGTGAACGAGGATCCCGTGTACGCTCCGGAGTGGCACTGGGTCACCGATGACATCGCGCTCGGCTCGTACCCGCTGGATCCCGCGTTGAACGAAATCCTCGCATCCGGCGTAACGGCCATCATGAGCCTCCGCATGGACGAACCCGATTACGACCTCGACCTGTTCGACCGCCACCACCTGTGTCCCGTTGATGATCTCGAGCCGTTCCCCTACGCCAAGCTCGTGGAGGCGGTCCGCTTCCTGCACTGCGCCATTCGCGACGGTCACAAGGTCTATGTTCACTGCTTCGCGGGAATGTCACGCAGCCCGTTTGTGGTGGCGTGCTACCTTATGCTTGAGCGCAATATCCCGTTCGCCGAAGCTGTGGCCCTGCTCCAGGAAGTCCGTGATATTGTCCAACCAAGCCGCGCGCTGTGGAGCAATGGGGTTCTCGATCGCCTGCTGGCCGACCGCGAGGCGATACTCGCCTGCTGATTTATGGATACAACAACCCTTAGGAACCTTCTGGAACAGGTCGCCGCGGGCGGCGCGTCGGTCGAGGACGCCCTCCTCGGCCTCAAAGATCTGCCGTACGAGGATCTTGGCTACGCCAAGGTGGACCACCATCGCGCCGTGCGGACCGGCCGCCCCGAAGTTGTCTACTGCGAGGGGAAGGCAACCGACCACGTGGTCGAGATCATTTCCCGGCTCACGGAGCGCAATCCGGTGGTTCTGGCTACCCGCGCCAGGCCCGATGTGTTCGACGCCGTGCAGGCGCGGCTACCGCACGCGCAGTACCACGAACTCGCCCGGATCATCGAGGTACGCGGCCCCCATTCGATCCCGGTTGAGCACGGAAACGATGAGCCCTATATCCTGGTCGTGTCGGCAGGCACCGCCGACCTTCCGGTGGCCGAAGAGGCCGTGGTCACCGCCCGCGCCATGGGGAGCCGGGTTGAGGTGCTCTACGATGTGGGCGTTGCCGGCATCCATCGCCTTCTGAGCAAGACAGACATCCTCACCGGCGCGAACGTGGTCGTGGTGGTTGCGGGAATGGACGGCGCGCTTCCCAGCGTCGTCGGCGGCCTCGTCGCGGCGCCGGTGATCGGCGTGCCCACCAGCGTGGGGTACGGTGCGTCGTTCGGCGGAGTGGCGGCGATGCTCACGATGCTCAATTCCTGCGCAACGGGCGTGGCCGTCACGAACATTGACAACGGCTTCGGCGCAGGCGTGTTCGCCCACACCGTCAACTCCCGAACCTGCTCCGGAAAGGAAACTGGGAAATTGGAAAATCAGGAAATCTCCTAGTTTCCCAGTTTGCCAATCACCATCAGATAATGGTTGCCTACTTCGACTGCTTTTCCGGCATTGCCGGTGATATGACGGTCGCGGCCCTTCTCGATGCGGGCCTCGATTGGGACGCCCTGCGCGCAGCGCTCGCGCAACTGCCTCTGGACGGCTACGAGCTTCGCCGGAGCACCGTCAGCCGCAGCGCCATCAGCGCCACGCACTTCGACGTTGTCATCGACGCTGAAACCGCGCATCAGCACGGCCGTCATTTGGCGGACATTGAAGCGATGATCGTCGCGAGTGGGCTGCCGCAACCGGTGCAGGATCACGCCAAAGCGATTTTCCGCAGGCTGGGCGACGCGGAGGCGCACGTTCACGGCGCTCCCATCGAAACCATCCACTTCCACGAAGTAGGCGCGGTGGACAGCATCATCGATATCGTCGGGACGTGCGTCGGCCTGCATCTCCTCGGTATCACACGCATCCTGGCTTCACCGCTGCCGGTTGGGCACGGGATGGTCCGCACCGCCCATGGCCTGATGCCCATTCCGGCGCCGGCGACCGCCGAGTTGTGCAAGGGGATACCGACCTACCCCGTGGATGTGGAAGGCGAACTTGTAACCCCCACGGGCGCCGCCATTCTGGCGACGCTTGCGGATGGCTTCGGGCCTCCGCCGCCCCTCGCGGCAACGGCGGTCGGATACGGCGCCGGAACCAAGGATTTTGGCGAGCGGCCGAACCTGTTGCGCGTCACGCTGGCGGACGACGCCCCCGCCGCAGGCTGGATCTCCGAGCAGCTTACCCTGCTGGAGACCAACATCGACGACATGAATCCGCAGATCTACGAAGACATAATGGATCGCTGCTTCGCGGCCGGCGCGCTGGACGTAACCCTCACCCCGATCCAAATGAAGAAGAACCGCCCTGCCGTCACGCTGGCGATCCTCTGCGAACCAGGAAAGAAGGATGCACTGCTGGACACCCTCTTCAGGCGGACAACAAGCCTGGGGATCCGTGTATCACAGGTCGAACGTCTTTCCCTGCCGCGCGAGATCATCGACGTTCAGACGGAGTTCGGCGCGGTGAAGGTGAAAGTAGCCCATCTGCCGGGTGGCGGGCGTAAAGCCCACGCGGAGTATGAAAGCGCCAAAGCCGTGGCAAACGAAAGCGGCGCGAACCTGCTCGAGGTGATGCGCGCCGCGGAAGAGGGAGCGCGGAGTTAAGAGTAGAGTAGGGAGTTGATCAAGGTTGAGGTCTCAGCCCTTAGCTCTTGCCCCTCAGCCCTGCTATTTCACTTGCTCAATAGCTACGCTCTTGATGTCCCCTTCCGCCAGGGTAGCGCTCAGCCGGAAGCGGAACACCACATCCACGCCGGTGGATTGCTGCACGGTGATGTCGAAGTCCCGGAGCGCAACGGTGTCTGTGTTCTTGGCCTTCCCATTGGCCGTAAGGATGTCATCGTTCCACTTCAGTTTGCCGTCGGGGTTCGGGAGCTCGGTGAAGACGCCGTCAGTAAGCTTCCATGTGACCTGGCCCGAACCGGCATCCGCAACGGTGAGTTTCGCCGCCGCCGTACCCAGGTTCACCCCGTCCGCCTGAACGTACAGGTTGAAAGTGCGTTCAGCGGCGCGCGCGCTCACGGTCGCCAGAGCCAGAATAAGCCCAAGCGCAAATATCCATATCGGACGTCGGGTAAACATCACACATCTAAAACCAGCAATATGCGTGCCGAATACAAACGGTTTAGCCGGAACGGTCAACCTGTTCGCGGCGCAGGTTGCCTTCCGTGATCGGTTCTCGCACACACGACGCGGCGATCCGGCCGTCAACTACAATGGTAGGCACGGATGTTATTCCGTACTCGATGGCTTTTCGGTAGCCCGGATCGTCTTCCTCCATGCTGAGGATGTTGTATTCGACGATGCGCACACCGGGAAAAGCCACCTGGCGCACCTTGCGAAGCGCATCCTTGCATAGAAAAGTCCCGGCCGTGAAAACCTCTACCTTTTTCGCCATTTAGTCACTCCATTTATAATTGTAGCCTGCGGGCGCTCGAGGCGCAACGTTTGCGCTCACATCTGACACATCGTCCCACGTAGCGAAGTTCCCCGCCCACACGGCCGCCAGCCGTACTCCCTGTGCCCTGAATTTTGACCTTCGCGTCCATTTCCGGTATACTTCACACTTGGAACCCCCCACATCCAACGAGGGGGCTTGGGTTGTCGGCGTGTACGCCGGGCCCGCCCGTAGGCGCGCCGAAAACCGAAGCCCTTCTCACGAGGACGGAGAATTGGAGATTTCTGGAACATGCAAGTAATTCTGACACAAAGCGTCGCCGGGGTCGGAAAAGCCGGCGAATCCCACAAGGTAGCCGACGGCTATGGCCGGAACTACCTCATCCCGCGCAAACTCGCGGTTGAAGCCACCAAGGGCAATATGCGCAACCTGGACAAGATCCAGGCCGACAGCCTTAAGCGCGAATCCGAGGCCCGGTCCGCCGCCGAAAAGGTTTTTGCGGCCATCGATGGCCAGCGCCTCACGATTCCTGCCCGCGTCAGCTCGGACGGTAGCAAGCTCTACGGCTCCGTAACGCCGCAGGATATCGCAAACGCCCTGGAAGTTGCCACGAAACAGACGCTGGACAAGCGCACCGTCCTAACCGACGCCATCAAACGCGTCGGCACAACCGAAGTGCCTGTCCGCGTCTATGCCGGCCTGACGGGACACATCACCGTCGTCGTTTATCCCGAAGGCCAGCAGCCGCCCGCCGTGGTGGTCGCCGCCCCTGAACCCGAACCGGTCGCCGTTGCCGCCGCCCCTGCCCCCGCGCCGGAGCCGGAGCCCGCGGAAGAAATCGAAGGCGAAGATTACATCGACGCCGAAGGCTAACAATCAGACTTGAGGGCTGAGGGCTGAGGGCCGGGGGCAGAGACGCCACACCGCCCTCGGCCCTCAGCCCTTTTACCTCAGCCCCTAACACAGTGATAGAACGTCTGGCATCGAGGGACACCATCCCCCCACAGAACCTGGAAGCGGAGCAGAGCGTCCTCGGCGCGATGATGATCGACCGCGTGGCGGTGGAACGCGCCCGCGAAATGCTCCAGCCGGAGGATTTCTACCGCGACGCTCACCAACGCATCTTCGAGGCCATGTGGGACCTTGCGGAACGCTCCGAACCGGTTGACCTCGTAACCCTGTCGGACGCGCTTCGCGTACGCCAGCATCTGGATCAAATCGGCGGCGTCTCGTATCTCGCCACCCTCGCGGACATCGTCCCCACGACCGCCAACATCGAGTACTACGCCCGCATCGTCGAGCAGAAGGCAATCCTGCGTCGCCTCATCGAGGCCTCGAACCGCATCACCGGATGGGCGTACGAACAGCCGGACGAAGTGGACAGCATCGTCGATCGCGCCGAACAGGAGATATTCAAGGTCGGCCGCCGTCAAATGGGGTCCTCGTTCTTTCCTCTCAAGACGCTGGTTTCCCAGGGATGGGACGCCATCGAGTCTGCGTACGAGGATCAGAGCGACGTCACCGGAGTCGATACAGGCTTCAGCCGCTTCAATTTCATGACGAGCGGGCTCCAGCCGTCCGACCTCGTCATCGTCGCCGCGCGCCCGTCCATGGGCAAGACGGCGTTCAGCCTTGGTATGGCGATCAACGCCGCAAAATCCCAACCCATTGCCGTCGCGGTGTTCAGCCTCGAAATGAGCAAGGAACAGCTCACGATCCGAATGATCACCAGCGAGGCCCGGGTGAACGCCCACAGGCTTCGCACGGGCTATCTCCGCGAAGGCGACTGGTCTCGAATCGGCGACGCCGTGGCTCGCCTGTCAGACCTTAAGGTCTTCATCGATGACTCTTCGGATGTCACACCGACACAGATGCGCGCGAAGTGCCGGCGACTGGCTGTGGAGGAAAATCTCGGCCTTATCGTCATCGACTACCTCCAATTGATCCACGGCTCCGGCCGCGATGAGAACAGGAACCAGGAGATCACCACCATCGCGCGGCAGCTGAAATCGATGGCCAAGGAACTGAACGTCCCGGTTGTCGCCCTGAGCCAGTTGAGCCGCGCCGTGGAAAAACGCGAAGACAAGCGGCCGATGTTAAGCGACCTTCGCGAATCCGGTTCCATTGAGGCGGAAGCCGACGTCGTTTGCTTCCTCTACCGCGACCAATACTACAAGCGCAAAGACGAGAGCTCCAGCGGCTTGGCGGCCATGGGCCACCAAACCGACGAACGCCGCATTCCAGGCGAGGAAAAGGGCGAAGTCACCGAGGTCATCATCGCCAAACACCGAAACGGCCCTGTGGGCACCGTCAAACTCACCTTTCTTCCCGAGTACGCCCGCTTCGAAGACCTGGCCGAATACGAGGAAGAGCCGGCCTATCAGGGCGGTTAGCGGGCGCCGAATGGCCTCCAATCGCCAAGACCGGCGTCGCGCCGGTGTGGCGCAGATAACCGGCGGGACGCCGGTCGTACCGCGTACGGACGATTACCAGCAAACTGATTAGCACAATACCCTGCCCCCCTGGCACCTGCCCCGATCATGCCAACACTCTGGGACAAAATCATAGGCACCTGGGCGGTGGCCGCCGGCATCTCGCTGACCTTCACGTTCTTCAAGCAGTACCGCGCCGGCTTGCGCTACATCTACCTACTCCTCATCGGCATTTGGATAGGCCTGTGGGGCGTCCAGGCCCTCCGCCATGCGGAGATAATCCCCCGCTGGGCCATGTGGGCGTTGTTCGGCCTTGGAATGATCACAATGCTTCGCGACAGCGCGCGAAGGTATCGCGAAACGAGCGCCGCCCTCAGGGCCGAGCGCATCGCCCGCCTCAAGAGCAGCCTGTCCAAGCCACCGGATGACTCCTCCAGTTGATTTCGCGTTTCACCCACCCGTTAGAATGAGAACGTATGAAGATACTGCTGATCGGAAGTGGTGGTCGCGAACACGCGCTCGCCTGGAGCCTCTCGCAATGTGCGGAAGTGTCTGAAATCCTTGCCGCGCCCGGAAACCCCGGCATCGCCCATCTCGGGCGATGCCTTCCTGTTTCCGCCACGGACCGGCAAGCGATACTGGACGTCTGCCGCACCGAAGGGATCGGCCTTGTCGTCGTCGGCCCGGAAGCGCCGCTGATTGCCGGCCTCGCCGACCTCCTCCGGTCCAACGGTTTCGCCGTCTTTGGGCCCGGCGCAGACGGCGCCCGGCTTGAAGGTTCGAAGGTTTTCGCCAAGGACCTCTTCCGGAAATACGGCATCCCGTCCGCCCACTACCAGTCCTTCGATCATCCCGTCGCCGCCGAAGCCGCCGCGCGTTCGTGGAACGGGCCGGTGGTCGTTAAGGCCGATGGCGAAGCGGGCGGCAAGGGTGTGCTTATGTGCGAGACACCCGACGAAGCGGTGGCAGCG
Source organism: Armatimonadota bacterium (assembly GCA_036504095.1). Lineage (NCBI taxonomy): Bacteria > Bacillati > Armatimonadota > Armatimonadota bacterium. The sequence goes on from DASXVS010000048.1 coordinate 58,589, forward strand.
ATTGACAGGATCATGCGCGAGCGCGCCTTCGGCGACGCCGGCGAACGGATCGTGCTGGAAGACTGGCTCCGCGGCACCGAGATGAGCCTCTTCGCACTATGCGATGGCAAGACCGTCCTGCCGATGCAGACGGCGCAAGATTACAAGCGCATTGGCGAAGGCGATACCGGCCAGAACACCGGGGGCATGGGCGCGGTTACGCCGGTTCCCTTCGTGACTCCGGAGATGCTGAAATCCGCCGTGAGTGACGTGCTGGAACCCACCGTTCGGGCTCTTCGAGCCGAGGGGATCGATTATCGCGGCGTTCTTTACGCCGGCCTGATGTGGACGGCGGACGGATGGAGGTTGCTGGAGTATAACTGCCGGTTCGGCGACCCTGAAACCCAGCCGCTGGTCACCCGCCTGAAGTCGAGCCTGGCGGACCTCATGCTGGCCTGCGCCAACGGTGATCTCGATGGCCGAACGATCGAATGGTCCTCGGATTGCGCGGCGTGCATCGTGCTCACCGCTGCGGGCTACCCTGGGGCGTACGACAAGGGCGCCGTCATTCGTGGCCTGAAACTCGCCGCGGAGCTGCCCGATGTGACCGTCTTCCACGCCGGGACCACGATCAATGAACAGAAACTGGTGGCAACATCCGGCGGACGGGTGCTCGACGTCGTCGCGAAGGGCGCCACATATAAAGAAGCGCTGGAGCGCGCCCGTGAAGCCGCCGAAATGGTGGACTTCACCGGCAAGTATTATCGCCGGGACATCGGCCGCAACCTATTGGGAACCGCGGGATAACCACCAAGGCGCAAAGACACCAAGAGGGTGATGAGTTATGAATGGGGATTGCTTGCAAGGTGTCAGGCATTCATTATTCATCGGTCCTAATTCATCATTCCTGCTTTGTGCCTTCGTGATTTTGTGGTAGAGGATTCGAGCAAGTATGATAGACCGTTACTCGCTGCCGGATATGGCAGCCATATGGAGTGAAGATAACAAATTTCGGAAGTGGCTGGACGTGGAGCTTGCCGTCTCCGATGCCTTGGCCGAGATCGGCGAAATCCCTGCGGAAGCCGCCCGCATCCAGCGCGAAAAGGGACGCGTGGACGCCGCCGAGATCGCCGAGATCGAGAAGACCACCGATCACGACGTCATCGCGTTCATCAAATGCGCGACACGCGACATGGGCGAAGCCGAGTCCTACTTCCATCATGGCGTCACCTCAACAGACATCGTGGACACCGCTCAGGCTCTGCAACTGAGCGAGGCGTGCGACCTGTTGATTGCGGACGTTCAAGCGCTGGAAACCGTTCTGGTTCGCCGCGCGCGTGAGCACAAAACAACGCTGCAGATTGGCCGTACGCACGGCGTTCACGGTGAACCCGTCACGTTTGGCCTCAAACTCGCCGTCTGGATCGCCGAGGTCCGCCGCAGCATCGACCGCCTCCAGCACGCCCGAAAAGGCATCACTGTTGGCCAGCTCAGCGGCGCTGTCGGCACTTATGCCAACATCGATCCCCGCGTCGAAACCCTCGCCTGCCGCGCGCTGGGGTTGGAGCCGTCGCCTGCATCCACCCAGACGCTGCAACGCGACCGTCACGCCGAACTACTGACCACTTTCGCCGTCGTCGGCGGCAGCCTCGAGAAGTTTGCCACGGAGATCCGCAACCTGCAACGTACCGATATCCTCGAAGCCGAAGAGTACTTCAAGCCCGGCCAGCGAGGCAGTTCAGCCATGCCGCACAAACGCAACCCGATAACGGCTGAGCGGGTCGCCGGAATGGCGCGTCTTCTGCGCGGCTACGCGGTGACGGCGATGGAAAACCAGTCACTCTGGCACGAGCGCGACATTACGCACTCCAGCGCCGAGCGAGTCATCCTGCCGGACGCGTGCCTTTGCCTGCACTACATGCTCCGCAAGTTCACGGACGTGATGGATCGCCTCATCGTCTATCCTGCGAACATGATGCGTAACGTTGAGCGTACGAAGGGTCTCGTAGTATCTCAACGGGTGATGCTCGCACTTACTGAGAAGGGCATGAGCCGCGAGGATTCCTATAAAGCCGTCCAGCGAAATGCCCTCGCCGCCTGGAACGGCGAAAGCGATTTCCGCGCCAACCTCGAAGCCGATCCGGAAGTCATGGCTCGCGTAACGTCAGCGGACCTGGACGAGCTGTTCGACTACACCTATTTCACGCGCCACCTCGGCGTCGTGTTCGACAGACTGGGAATATGAGATTCGAGAATTGACAATTGAGATGCGACTGTTGAGAATCGGATCTCAAATCTCAACCCTCAATACTCGAATCTCAATACTCAAGTCTCAAGCGACGAAGGAGCGATAATGCCCAAAGCAAAAGTATATGTCACGTTGAAACCGGCCATCCTGGACGCCCAGGGTCAGACGGTAAAAACGGCCCTTGAACACCTGGGGTTCGAAGGCATCACCGACGTCCGTGTCGGCAAGTATATAGAGATCAGCCTGCCCGATGGCGCCGGCGAAGCGGATGTCGAGGCCATGTGCACGAAACTCCTCGCCAACCCGGTTCTCGAGGAGTATAAGTTCGAGGTAGCAGGTTGATGGCATCGCGCATCGCGAAATGGCGCGAGGCCGCCGTCTCCATGCACCCGGCGGGCTGGCTGTGGGCGTTCATGCACAAGAACCCCACGCCGAAGCGCTTCGACCTGCTCTACAAACTCGGAAAGGGCGATCCGTGGCGCACACAGAACGCTCCCTATGAGGACCGCAAGCGCGCGGATCTTCTGTCCCTGCTCCGCGAGCGGTACACGAGCATACTGGATGTAGGCTGCGGAACCGGTACCCTGACGCGCCTCCTGGCGCAGCGAGGGCCCGTTCTCGGTGTTGATGCCAGCGCGGTGGCCATCGAGCACGCGCGGCAGGCTGGCGGAATGGATGTGGCCTACGAAGCCGCTGATCTCACGAAAGCAGAACTTGCCGGTCCCTACGATCTGGTGGTCGCCAGCGAAGTGCTGTATTACCTGGTGCCGGAACAGCGTGAAGCCGTCATCGGCAACCTGGCGCGGGCGCTCTCGACCGGCGGCCAGTTTGTCGTCGCTGGCGGGAAGGGAGACGATCGTGTCATCCCTCTGCTCGAGATGCGGCCGGACTTGAAGTTCGTCGCAGAAGTTGTGCGGGACGAGGATGTCTGGCGCCCCTATCGCATCGCCCTGTTCGAGAAAGTATGATCTGAGAAACAATTATGACGTTTGGTGTGATTATATTCCCCGGCAGTAACTGCGATATGGACGCAGTGCACGCTCTTACGGACGCCCTGGGTCAGGAAGCTCGCCCGATCTGGCACGAGGAGACGAGCCTGGGCGGAGTGGACGGCGTGGTGGTGCCCGGCGGCTTTTCGTATGGCGACTACCTCCGGTGCGGCGCCATCGCCCGGTTCAGCCCCATCATGGATGCCGTTCGGGAACACGCCGCCGCAGGCAAGCCGGTCATCGGCATCTGTAACGGCTTTCAGATCCTCACGGAGGCCCATCTGCTGCCCGGCGCACTGCATCGCAACGAAGGCCTCCAGTTCCTGTGCCAACCGGTTTACCTGCGAGTGGAGAACAATGAGACCGTGTTCACCCGCGCATACAAACGCGGCCAGGTCATCCAACTTCCGATCGCGCATAACGAAGGTAACTACTTCGCGGAAAGCGCTGAGATCCGCCGCCTTGAAGACGAACGCCGCGTCGTATTCCGGTATTGCGATCCGCTCGGTCGAATCAGCGGCGCCGCCAATGTGAACGGCAGCATTAACAACATCGCCGGCATCCTCAACGACGCCGGGAATGTCCTCGGGATGATGCCGCATCCTGAACGGGCCTGTGAGGCGATTCTGGGCAGCGAGGATGGCCGAGGAGTATTCGAAAGCCTGATAATCGAGGGCTGACATCGGGGCCCGAACGGCGGCGCAATCCCGAAATCTGGAACCATATGGATAATCGCGAGATACTGCTGGATCTTGGCTTCGTACCGGCCGGCCAGTGGATCCTGGACAATGGCCGGCCGTTTCCGCACCTTTTGAGCGGACGGTCAAACCGCTCCGCCCTGTACGCGTTCGTTCTTAGTGGCGAGGTGGTCTTTATCGGCCGGCTCAAAGGGGCGTTTGGCGGTCAGATCGGCGCCGAAGGGCCGATGGGAATGACCCATCATCACGCGACAGACAACGACCGCCGCATCATCTCAACGCTGATGACCGGTGAAGACATTGAAATACTGGAGTTCGCGCCGGACGAAGCGATTGAATACCGCGGTTGGGGCGTCAATATCGGGGCCGGGATCTTGGATGCATTGGTCGAACGCATCAAGCCGGACTGGAATCTGAACAGCGGCCTTCCGCCCAAATCGACTCGGCCGTTTTGAGCCACACCCAGCGAAAGCACGAATCGTATCAAACTGATGACTGAAGTACAAACAACACAAACCAACCCGATTGGAACGCTCGGAATGGCCCTGGAAATGGGCCTGAATGAAGCCGAATACGCCCAGTGCCAAGACATCCTTGGCCGGCAGCCCACTCTCACGGAAGTCGGAATGTTCTCCGTGATGTGGAGCGAACACTGCGGCTATAAGTTCAGCCGCCCTGTCCTCCGCCTCATCTCGAACTATCGCCAGATGGCGGATGAAGGCACCATGGAGAACGCCGGGGTCATTCCGCTGGGCGACGGTCTCGGCGTGGTCTTCAAGATGGAGAGCCACAACCACCCCAGCGCCGTGGAACCCGTTCAGGGCGCTGCCACGGGAGTCGGCGGGATCCTCCGCGACATCTTCACCATGGGCGCACGTCCCATCGCCAGCCTGGACAGCATCCGCTTCGGTCCCCTATCCGATGACCGCACTAAATTTCTGTTCAAGGGCGTCGTCGAAGGCATTGCATTCTACGGCAATTGCGTCGGTGTTCCGACCGTTGGCGGCGAGGTCGTTTTCCACCCCGCCTACACCGGCAACCCGCTGGTGAACGCCATGGCGATTGGGCTCGTACGTGAAGACCAGATCGCCCGCGCTACCGCCAAGGGAGTTGGAAATCCGGTCCTGCTGGTCGGAGCCCGCACGGGTCGGGACGGCATACACGGCGCCACATTCGCGTCAGTCGAGCTCACCGAAGAATCCGAGTCCCGCAAGTCCAACGTCCAGTGCGGTGACCCGTTCACGGAGAAGCTGCTGATTGAGGCGACGTTGGAAGCCCTCGCCACCGGCTACATAACCGGCATCCAGGATTTCGGCGCCGCCGGCCTCACGTGCAGCACCTGTGAAACGTCCGCGAAAGCCGCAACGGGGATGCACATCGACGTCCTGAAGGTGCCACGCCGCGAAACCGGCATGACCGCCTACGAAGTGATGCTGTCCGAGAGCCAGGAGCGAATGCTCGCGATCGTTGACAAGGGTCACGAGGACGAAGTCGCCGGTGTATTCCGGAAATGGGGCCTCAACGCCGCTCACATCGGCTTTGTGACGGACGACGGCATGGTCACCGTGGACGAAGGTGATGTCACGGTTGCTCGCGTGCCCGCCGACTGGCTGGCTGACCGCTGTCCCACCTATACCCTCGAAACGTCCGAGCCCGCCTACATCGCCGAATTGCGCGATTACGATCTGGAAACGGTTCCTCAACCCGAGGACCTCAACGCCCCACTGCTCCAACTGATGGCGCATCCCACCATCGCGAGTAAGCGATGGGTCTACCGGCAGTACGACCAACAGGTTCAGACCAACAGCGTGGTCCTGCCCGGCGCCGGTGATGCCGCCGTGCTGCGCGTAAGAGGCTCACAGAAGGGCATCGCTGCCACAACGGACTGCAATGCCCGCCACTGCTATCTGGACCCCGTGGAAGGGGCCAAGGGAGCCGTTGCCGAGGCGGCGCGCAACCTCGCCTGCGTCGGGGCCCGCCCCGCGGGCGTCACCGACTGCCTGAACTTCGGCAACCCGCAGAAACCCGAGGCGTTTTGGCAGTTCGAGCAATGCGTAAAAGGGATGGTCGCCGCCTGCGACGCGTGGAAGATCCCCATCGTCTCCGGAAACGTGAGTTTCTACAACGAGACGCCGGACGGAGCGATCCTTCCGACGCCCGCCATCGGGATGGTCGGCATCCTGCAAGACGTTACCAAGCACGTCACCATGGGCTTCCAGCGTGACGGCGATCTCATCGCCCTGCTCGGGAAGCCGGCAGCCGGCTTAGCCGCCGAGCTGGGTGGCAGCGAATACCTCGCGACCGTGCACGGCATCGAGGCAGGCGCGCCGCCCGCCATCGATCTCGACGGCGAGGCCGTCCTGCGCGAAACACTGCTTCAAGGCATCGACGCAGGCCACATCCTTACCGCGCACGACGTTTCGGACGGCGGCTACGCGGTCGCGCTCGCGGAGTGTTGTCTGGTGAACGGCCTGGGCGCCGAGGTAGTCTGTGGCACCGATGACCGAAAGGACGCCGTTCTCTTCTCGGAGGCCGCCGGGCGTGTTATCGTTTCCTGCCGTACCGAGTATGCCCTCAACGAACTGCTGGCGTTCGCCAAAGCGCAGGGCTGCCCCGCCGCGTTCCTCGGATGGGTGAAGGGCGACCGCTTGCGAATCGGCTTCCACCCCCACCATATCGCCGTCGATACGCCGGTCATAGACCTCTGGAACGCCTGGGAGAACGCGATACCGAACGCCGTAGCTGGAGAGTAGTTGCGGCTGACAGGTGCCGGGTATTGGGATTCGCGCATATGTGGGGCACGGCTTGCCGTGCCTCGGAGTTGCCATCCCAGCTATGGCGGCTAGGCCTCGTGTTTCCGCAGAACTCAGACCACCAGCCCGTAGATCAGTGACGCCCTGATCACGCCAGAGTTCGCGGTTTGTCGTTCCGGACGACTACGATATCGACGTTAAAACCGGCGAGGCGTGGTAGTGTTACACTACCTGCTCGACGAACACCTGTCCCCAGGCATCGCTTAGCAATTGAGCCGACGCCGACCCGAGATACCCATTGCGAGTTTGCACGGATTTCGGGGCGGAACCCTGCTTGGAGCCGACGATGCCACGATTCTCAGCGCTGCGTGCGAAGAGGATTTCACACTCGTGACCTATGACCGTCGGACCGTCTGGCCACCACTGCAAAGGTTGGCGGAGCAAGGGATACCACATGCCGGCGCTGTATTTGTGAACCCGGAGGAATACGCTTCGCACGATATTGGCGGCCTCATCCGCGCCTTGGCGGCACTCTGGGACGCGTATGGGAACCTGGACTGAACGGACCGGGCGGTCTACCTGTAAGGACCGAGCCCCCTACTTCACCACCCGCACGGCGAAGCCTTGGCGGCGCAGGGTCTCGGCCTCCGCCTCGGCGTTGGCGGCAATCGCCAGGGCGTCGACCTGCAGGTAAAGGGCGTTTCCCTCTCGCTTTGGCCACGGTTTGAACTTCAGTGCCCTCAACCGCTCCTCTACCTGCGCCTCCTCCCCAGGCTGGATCGGCCCCACCTGGACCCTGGACAGCGCGTCGGGCGGCGGGACGGTCATTGGGGAGGTTGGCGCAACGGTGGGCGGCGCGGCGATCTGTGCCGCCGCGGCCGGCGATTGAGCCGATGTCCTGGGCGCCTTGTGTAACTGCTGAATCCACAGGCCCGCGAGAGCGATTGCAATGATGACGAGCGCCACCGCGGTCACAATCGGTGTCCACCGTACGTCACCTTTCGGCCGGATCTCGTAGTAGCGCGTGTCCTGTTTGGGCGGAAGCGGAGATTCCTCAATCTCCGGTTCGCCTGAGCGGGCGTATTCCGCCCATTCCGCGGCGGTAAGCGCATCTTCCGACTGCAGATTGACGAGCGATCGGATCCGTCTCACCACGGGCGAAGGAACGGTCGCGGGGAAGACGTCGGTACGAGGCACGCCGACCGGATCCGGAAGAACTCCCGCGACCATCTCCGTGATGAGCAGCCCGAGGCACTGCATATCGCGCCGCCGGGGATCCGTGCAGAGAAAACCGCGCTGGGTGCTGTACGGAGCTGAGTCCGGGTACATAGCCTGCGACGCGATGGCGAGACCGAGGTTGGTCACGGTAACCACATCGTCATCCACCCATACGCTGTCGGCATTGAGGAATCCGTGCGCCCAACCGGATGTGTGAGCGTCCGCGAGGGTCAACGCCACTCGCGAGGAAATCTCCATCGCCCGTTCCACCGCCATTGGTCCTTTGTCGCGCAACAAGTTGCGCAATGTGTTACCGGCGGGCACCTCAGTGGCGACCCACGCGGCATCGGCGGTACTGCGGTATGAGATCACCGTCGCCAGGCCGTGGCTCGCCAGTCGCTTCGCCTGGTAGCCTGCTTCGGCGAACCAGTCCAGGCACGCCCGCGAACGCTCCGGCGGCAGAGTGCCCGCGCTCCAAAGGACGGCCAGGCGAACAGGACGGCCGCTGCCGGCATCCAGCGCGGAATACTCGGCCCACGGCGTCGGAGAAGGTAGCCGCTGCGCCTTCACATACGGTTCGAAGTTAACCTCAGGTTCCATAGTCAGCGATTGGCGCGCCTAAATTGATGCCAGCCTGCCGAAGCCGCTGTCATATCCTTCTCTACCGCCCCAAAACCCGAAGGATGCTCTTCATCGTAAGCGCATCAGTCACAAGCTCCGAGATCGCGCCCAGGCGCGCCGCTGCGATGAGCGGGCGGGCCTTGGCTTCGCCGGTGGTCAGGACTACGGTCCCCAAACCCTCGCCCGTATCGCGTCGGCGTTTGGCGCACGCGATCAAATGGTGGGGGCTGGCGCCAACTACCAGCGAGTTCAGGCTTCCGACTTCGTCTGAGGGGTCGGTGGACGGTTCCACGATGCCGTCCTCGGTTACCAGATGGGTACCCAGGTCCCCGATGACGCCAAGCGCCTCGAGCCGCGGCCTGTCCTCGGGCGTCACGAGTCCCGATAGACGAAGGAAACTGCCCTCGCTCTCGAGGCCCCCCACCCCGGTAATCATCGTGTCCGCCTGGTCGATCAGAGGCGTCATTTCGCGCCCGGCGTGGTCGCGCGAGTGCGGCCCGAATATCGTGGAGTAACTGCGGTCCGCGCGGAGGAACCTCCATACGGTATCCAGTTCTTCCGGCTTGTCCGCGAATTCGCGGGGGATGAAAGCCGGGACGGAGAGGCGCGCCGCGTCCTGGCCGCCGGTTCGCTCGGCCGCCATGCGCGCCAGGAAATTCGCCCCCGTTTCGTAGGCGATCCGGTGGTATGGGTTATCCGGCGACATGGAAAGGATGCCCAGCAGAGGGAAGAACAACGTCTGCCCGTTGGGCGAGGCCGCGAGGCTTTCGACCAGCGCTCGAACACTGCTGCCGAAGTGAAGGCCCACAGTGTGTGCGCCCGCCGAAAGATAGGCGGAGAGGTACGGCGCATAAAAGCGACCGATGCGGGCCAGGCGGTCCGGCGTGGAAAGCCTCGCCCTCCGCGAAGGCATCGGAACGACGACGACACGTTCGATCCGGGCGAATCCTTCATCCTCGCGAAGACGGTCCACCAGATCCCGGTCTGGCAGCAGAGCGGGGCTTTCGGTGCGCAGTTCCGCGGGACCCGTGAACATCGTCCGCGCGGTGAGCCAGCGCCGTTCTTTTGCCTCGCGCAACCGCCTCGTGACCGTGGCGAGGCTCTTGCCGATCAGCGCAGCGATCTCCGCGTTGTCATAGCCCGTCTCGTCCAGCAATGCCACAAGGGCAATTTCGAGGTCTTCGGCCGTCCACCGTCCAAGCGCTGGTTCCATAGTTCCCTATTGCCCTTCCGCGTCAAGATTGACGTGTTACGTCATGCTATCACGGAATCATTGTGACTTATGAGACGCCCCGCTGTCAATCGGCATCCGGAGCCCGGAACGTCCAGAGCGTGTTCGCCGTGAAGTTCCAGACCACGACACACGAAATTGTCAACAATTGGTTGAGGATATCAGCGTGCGCGAATCCGCGAAAAAGACCGAGCCGAACCAGGAAAATGTGGAAGATTGACCAGTTCAGGAGGAGCCCCACAAGGCTCACGCCAAAGAAACGCGCGAACTGGCTGTGCGCGCCCGGTTCGCCATGCAGCCGGTAGGTCCAACGGCGGTTCCAGTAAAACCCGTTCGCGATGGCCAGTATCGCCCCTGCCCCATTGCCCAGTTGCGCCGCAACATCGCTCTGGCTGTGCATCGCAACCTCCACCGCCTTCATGGTCACCATCTGGATGAGGGTCGAAGACGCGCCGACGATGCAAAACTTTACAAACCGCCGCGCGTGCTTCGCGCTTTCCATACCGGACAAAGCCATTCAATACCTCCGAGTGCAGTATAGGGTATCGGCCAGGAGTCGCCGGAAGCCGGTTTGATGCCGGACACCTGCAGCACCGAACGAGCCGCCTACCACCACTTCATGGTCGCCAGCCAACCGGAGAGGCTATTATTCTTCTCGTACTGATTCGGCGTACTGGGCGCGCCTTCTTCGGGAGGTGTCATTGTGCGAGTTCACGGCTTCGGTCCACTACTTGTTTTCTCTTTCCTGCTCCTTTCAAATGCCGCGTGCGGCGCCGTCTATCGCGTCCGCGCGGGCGCGACGGGCACCCCACACGACGGTTCCACCTGGGACACGGCGTTCACCACGGTTCAGGCGGGCATCAACGCTGCATCCTTAAACGACGAGGTTTGGGTGGCGCAGGGCGCCTACCTGGAGCGGGTGACAACCAAAGATGGCGTAGCGCTGCGCGGTGGTTATTCCGGGGCGGGGGCCAGTCCCGACGCGCGCGATTGGTCTCTGAATGTCACTATCATTGACGCAAATTTCACGGGAAGCGTCATAACAGTGCCTGCCAATTCCTGGACCGGGACCATCATCGATGGCTTCACCATCCGGAACGGGACCGGAACGGCGCCATTAGGCTCGTCGGTCTACGGAGGTGGCGTCTACTGCGGAACGAACTCCTCCCCAGGCATCTTCAACTGCATCTTCAGCAACAATCAAGCATCTCCCGCGAACTACCCCGTCGGCCGCGGGGGCGCAATCTACTGTGACTCAGCCAGCCAGCCGGATATCGCGAACAATACGTTCACGGGCAATTCGGCTCTGTACGGAGGCGCCATTTTCTTGTCCAAAGGCACCGTCCGAAGCAACCTCTTCGACACCAATAGCGCTGTAGCGACCGGAGGGGCCATGGACATCTCGAACTCCGGTAGCACATTGGTGACCGGAAATACCTTTAGAAACTGTAGTGCGTCGCAGTATGGGGGCGCCATCGACTGCGAATCGGCCACCTCCATAATCATGGGCAACGTATTCGACACCAATTCGTGCATATCGTCAGGCGGCGCGATCTGCGAAAAATCGTCAATCGGAAGAATCGTGTCGAACATTTTCGTTGGCAATACGGGATATCCGGGCGATGCCGTCTTCGCGGATGGCAGCATCGATATCATCAACAATACGTTCGCCAGGCAGAAATCACGCATCACCACTCTACCGGACACAGGCGCGGTCTACCTTTCCTCCTCGGGAGCAGTCTATAACAACATCTTCCTGAGCAACGATGCCGCCCTAGGGGCGCCTTTGTATTCCAGCCCGACGGCCGGCCAGTTTCACAATAATTGCTTCTTCGGTAATATCGCCGATTACGTCTCCCCCGTCCCGAATGTCATCGGGATGAACGGCAATTTCAACGCTGATCCGAAGGTCGTCGATTCCGCGAACAGCAATTTCCACTTGCGGGCGGATTCGCCCTGCGTCGATACGGGGAACCCGGCAAAGAACCTCACCAGCGACCTGGATGTAGATGGCCAGGCGCGAGTGTTCGGGCCGAGCATCGACATCGGAGCGGACGAGTTCGAGCCGATCATGGTCTTCTCCACTCAACCGGGAAACGGCCACAAGGGTACCGTGCTGGCTCCGCAGCCTGCCATCGCCCTGCTGGACGCACTGGGTAACTCTTACTTCGCCACATTCGGCTCGGTCTCGGTGGCCCTGACGCCCGGGGTGGGGACAAAAGGCGCAACGCTCAGCGGCACTACGTCACTTCCCTTCGTTAACGGGCTGGCCACATTCACCAACTTGAGGGTGGATTTAGGCGGCGCCGGCTACACCCTCACGGCAACCGCCACCAACCTGGCGCCTATTGTGAGCAGTAAATTCAACGTGGTCATACCGCGCGTGTACGTCAGTACGGCGGGCGACGACGCGTCGGAGGGGTCCTCGTGGTTGAATCCGAAGGCCAGCATCGCCGCTTCGCTTGCCGAGTGCGATTCGCCCGGCAAAGTGTGGGTGAGGCTAGGGACATATAGCGCTAACGTGACGCTCCCGGCGGACGTCGCGCTGCTGGGCGGGTTCCGCGGACGGGAGCTCTTCGAGGATCAGCGGAGCCCGGACCAGTACGTCACAGTCCTGAGCGGTCTGTCGGCCGCACCGGTCGTGACGGTCGCCGCCCATGCAAGCCGATCCACCCTCCTCGACGGGTTCACCATCACGGGCGGCCGGGGCCAACTTCTCGGTATGCGGCTGGACGCCTACCGGGCCGGCGGCGGCATCTATATGAAGACTACATCCCCCACCATCACGCACAATATAGTCATCGACAATGGCGCTACGGTTGGCGGCGGCGTCTGCGCCGACGGAGGTTCACCGCTGATCCAGGGCAATCACATCGTGCACAACACCGCCGCATGCACGGCCCGTATCACCGGAGGCGGCGGGGGGCTGGCGGTTATCGGAGGAAGCACCGCGAGCATTTTGGACAACCTCATTGCCGACAATTCCGGAACGGGGACAAACCCGCTGCTGGCCCAGGGGGCCATGGGTGGCGGCATCGGCTGTGTGGCCGCGTCCCCGACGCTCAGGAACAACACCATCGCATCGAACACGACATCAGGCGCCGGAGGCGGACTATACCTCTACAACGCATCGCCCATTCTGACCAGCAATATCGTCGCAAACAACGACATGGGCCTATATGCCGAAAACAACAGCCAGCCCTTGTTCCGTTACAACGATTTCGCCAACAACGGCGCGTACAACATCTCCGGCGTGGTATACCCCATGGGCACGGCCGGAAACATGGCGTCCGATCCGCTGTTCGCGAACGCGACGGGCGGCGACTACCACATCTCGAGCAAATCGCCATGCCTGAACGCGGGTGACACCGCCGCCGTTCTGGCACTGGAACAGGACCTGGACGGCAATTCGCGGGTCATCGGCGGCGCCGTAGATATCGGAACGTACGAGCTGACCGCCTACACAGCCACCGACGCGGCCAACGCGCTGAGGATCGGCGCGGGACTGCGGACCGGGGCAACCGCCGACATGGCCCGCCTTGATGTCTCGCCGGGCGCCGGAGACGGCAAGGTATCGCTGGAGGACGCCGTACGCATCGCGCGGAAGGTGGCGGGCCTGGAGGCGAACCCGTAAGGCCGCAACTGACGATCCCGCCGTTTACCAATCCTCTGCGCTCAGGCTAGAATGGAGTGGCCGTGCCGGTTGCGCGGCCACTCCTTTATATGAGAATCCTTATCCCCTGCCTGCTACTGACCATTGCGACGCCCTCCTTCAGGGCGTCCTCTGTGGATGGCTCCGTCGCCAATCCGCCGATTCCCGCGGTGCGCTTCACTGCTCCCCCGACTATTGACGGGACCCCGGACGAAGATTGCTGGAAGGATGCGCCGGTAGTAACCGGCTTCACGCACGATACCGGCCCCGCGTCCGTCGACACCGAAGTCCGCATGGGCTATGACGACCGTGCGATGTATTTCGCGTTCGTTTGCCACGACCCACAGCCCGGCTCCATACGCTCCGGCCAGAGAAAACGCAACGGCAACATGTCTACTGACGACACCGTTTCAGTGGGTATCGATCCGAAGTTTGACAAGACGGGCGCCTACTGGTTCATCACTAACCCCGTGGGAACTCAGGCCGAGGATATCCCGGGCGGCTCAGCCAGCAAGGTGGAGTGGCGCGGCGACTGGAGCGCGGCGTCCAAGGTGACCGCCGAAGGGTGGACAGCGGAGATGGCGATCCCGTTCGCCATCCTGCGCTACCCACGCGGCCAGCGTGTGTTCGGGTTGATGTTCGCCAGGCACCTCTCGCGCCTGCTGGAGGGAAGCAACTGGCCGGTCAAGACGTTCTACTACGTGCATGACAACGAGGCCCGATGGGACGGCCTCGACGCGCCGCGCATCCAGCGCAAGCCGCTGGTGATGCCGTACGTCCTCGCCGCGGGCGGAACCATAAAAAGCAGTGCCGGCGTGGACTTGAAGTATACCGCCGAAAACAACACCACCTCCCTGATTACAATCCGGCCGGATTTCGCGACCATCGAGGACGTCGTCAAAACCGTGGACTTCAGCTATAACCCACAATACCTGGATGACCGCCGCCCGTTCTTTACGGAAGGCGGGGACATGTTCGGCAGCCATTTCGGGTTCTACTCGCGCAGCATCGGCCAGGTGGACGTGGGAGCGAAGTCGTTCGGGAAGGTAGGAAATACCGGATACGGGATTCTGGGGACGGAACGACGGAACGACGAACGCGACGGGATGCTGACAACAGAGTATTCGTTCAACCAGTTCTCCAGCCTGTGGTTCCAGGCCGTTGGCTTTCACAAGGAAGCGTATCTCACCGGCAACGACAACCGGATGCCGCAGACGGAGAGTGGCCTGGCGACCGTGGACAACGGAGTGTTTCGGATCGGGGGGCATTACTGGCATCCGCTGGCGGTAAACGGGCTTTCGACGCAGTTTGACTACTACTCCACCCGCACGACCGGCGACACCCGCGAAGGCGATCCCTTCCGGTACTCCGGCAACGCGGTCCGCGCGAGTTTCGACCGTTACACCGGTGACGGCCTGTTCGAGAGCCACGGTCTCTACGAGCAGGTGTCACCTGATTTCGATGGCAAATTGGCCTACATCCCGGAAGTGGGCTACCGCCGGGCGCACACGGAGATGGGCGAGAGCTGGCAGGTGAAGCGGGGGCCCCTGCTGCGCTGGAGCGCATACCTGTGGGCAAACCACACCATGTACTGGGACGGCGGCTCCTGGCACAGCGAGGGGTCTCCCAGCGTGGGGGCGCAGTTCCGGAACGATACAATGGTGAACCTCGGATTCGACTGGGGCAACCGCCACGATGCATCGACCCGACAGGAAGCCGCGTCTGCACCGTTTTACCGAGACCGGATCGTCAACCTGAATCTCGGGTGGAAGCAATCGGACATATACAAGCGGGGCAGCCTCTTCGGGCGCTCCGGCAGGCAGGCAGGCGGTCCGTATCACCTCCTGGCGTTCAGTCAGGGGTTCCGCGTCACGGAGAAGTTGTCCGGAAGCGCGGAGATCGTTCGCGTCCGGCTCTCCGGAACACTGGTGCGGCTGAACACGACACGCGCGATTCTGAACGGTCTGTACGAGTTTTCAGACGAGCGGAGCCTGGCGGTCCGGTGCATCCTCGGTAACCAGAAATACTCCTCCCGTGGGACTGCCAGCGATGACTTCAGCCCCTACGATTCCAGCCTGCGCAACGCCTTCATCGCCTATCGCCAGGAACTGCGTAAGGGTGCGGATATATTCGTGCTGGTGGGCGACCCTAACACGGTTGGGGTGCGTTCGCAGGTAGCGGTAAAGTACGTAAGGACGCTCTAGTGCGTCATCCAGTGGACGAGTCTATGAGTCAACGTTCGCCACGCGTCGGCTCCCTCGTTCACCCATTGCCTTGATGCTTCACCAGAGGGAACCGAGGGCGGGAGTTATGGGCGTCGAACCGCTTAACGCCGCAAACGCCGCCGGCAGGGTACTTGGTCGCCGTGCTGAGCGTCGGCTCCGCACGCCTCGTAGAGGGCGCGACTTCCCTCGTCTCCACCCGTACGCTCTTGTCGCTTACCCCTTGAACAGGTTGCGGAGGATGAAGCCGATGTTGGCGGGGCGCTCGGCGAGGCGGCGCACGAAATACGGGTACCACTCGGTGCCGTATGGCACATAGACGCGGACTTTGCAGCCTTCTGCGACCAGGCTGGCCTGCAGGTCGCGGCGTATACCGTAGAGCATCTGGAATTCCCACGGAGCGTCCGGGCGCTCGGCTGCCTTGCGCCTGATCGCGGAGATCATCTTCTCATCGTGTGTGGCGAATCCCGGGTGATTGCCCTTTTCGAGCAGGAGACGTGCCATCGCTACGTAATGCGCATCGACCTCCGGTTTCGTGGGGAATGCGACCGACGCCGGCTCGTCATACGCGCCTTTGCACAATCGCACGGAGATGCCGGCCGCGTTGAGCGCCTCGACATCGGCCTGGCTGCGCCGCTGATAGGCCTGGACCACGACGCCGATATTGGGATACTCGGCGTGGACAGAATTGACGAGGTCCATCGTGGCGGTGGTCCAATCGGAGTCTTCCATATCGATGCGCACGAAGCGCCCGTTCGCGGCGGCGCATTGTGTAACCCTCCGGATGCCGTCCTCGGCCATCGCGGGGTCGATGAACATCCCCAACTGCGACGGCTTGAGGGATAGGCCGCAGCGCACGTTTGCGGCGTTCAACGTTTCGAGGGCGTGCTCGAATTCGCAGACCTCCGCGCGAGCGCGTTCGGCATCGGTGATGTGCTCACCGAGGTGCGACAGCGATGCAGTGATGCCGGCCTCATTGAGTTTCCGCACGGCAGCAACGGCTTGATCGAGGGTTGTTCCGGCCACGAAACGGGAGGCGAATCGCCATCCGCGCTTCTCGACCAGGTTCCGCATTGTGGGGCTATCCGCGAGCTTGAGGAGGATTGTTCGAGTGATCATAAGGTGTGTCCGATTCATTATAGCGGCACAACATCGGCGCACAAAACCCCGGGAAGCGAGAAAACGTCCATTCGTGGACATCCCCTCGCTTCCCGTCAAGCGGTTTCTCCACCGCTACCAGCGCACGGCGACCTTAACCCCTTCCGGCGAATTGGGGAATGCAACCCACATCGGTCCACCGGGGCCGTGCGTAACGAGCAGCGCCTCAACCGGGAGGCCGTGCGTAACGAGCAGCGCCTCAACCGGGAGGCCGTTCGATCCCGTGGCGACGGCCTTCGCCCCGGCGGGGACCTGGAGCCATATTTCATTGCGAACGTTGGCGGGGCCGACGGCAGTGAACGTCATCTCGCCATCCGCCACCTTCAGACCTCGAATGGCGGACGCGGAGGCCAACACGCCGGGCTTGTCTCCGACCCGGGCAAGGTCCAGTAACAAGAACCGGCTGCCAGGCTTGAATGACGGGTCTGTCATCGTTCTGGGGCTCCCGCCCAGCAGGTTCAAGAATCGGCCCGTCAGTTTCAGGGCATCCGCCGAAACCGATTCGTCCATCACCGCGCCCAGCACGTAAGGTCCGCGCCGCAGCCAGATGGCATTGCTCGGGTTATCCGGTAGTCCAGCCTTGCCGAGCGCCGTCGAATTGATCGTCAGGTACTGCGCGAGAGCCCCCTTTCCCTGCTCCGCAACGTCCCGCGCCTCCAATGCAGTTCGGATCACCCAACCCTTACCGGCCTGAACGGTGGCGTCCGCCACCGACGCGTCCTTCGGCAGTCCCAGGCGTGTCATCAGGTCCGCTTCCGGTGAATCGAACGCGTTCGGCGCCGTATTCCACCACTCACGCATCTTACTGAACGCATCCGGGTTGCCACACACCACAAGCACGCCGCCTGCCTTTACCCACTTCACCAGCGCGTCGTGCGGTTGGGGCGACATTGGCTTCTGTCCGTCGTAAGACAGGTACAGGACTTTGTACGGCTTGAGGTAATCCTTCAGGGTCGCGTTTTCGAGCTGGACCGGTTCCGCGGCGATTCCGCGCTTCAACAGCGGCATCAGCATGCCGTAAACGTGGCTCAGGTCGCCGCCCGGGTCGTTCGGACCGCCGCGATGGAACATCAGCGTGTCCGAGACCAGAACGCCTACACCGTGCGCGGCGGCATGCCACTCAACATTCTTCTGGTCCATATTCTTCAGCGTCTCAAATAGAGTCATCAATTCGGTCGCATAGGCGGCCGGGATGCCTTCCTTGACAACCGGCTCGCCCGGCTTCCGCTGCTTCATGTCCACGGTGGGGTACTTGCCGTGGAACACGCGCTGCGGCCACGGCACAACCTCGAAATGGGTGACGTCCGGCCACAAGAGGGAGGCAACGAGTGTTTGCTCGTAGTTGTACCTGTAATCCTCCCAGGAATGGTCCGGCCAGTCCTCGATGGGATCTGCGAGGAAGATCATCCGGCGCCCGGTCGCGCGGGCAAGGTTGTGCATCGACCCGTATTCGAAGAACGCCGTTTCGAAGGTGCGCTCCTTATGGACTGCGTTGTACCAGTTGGGTGTGCGGGCTGTTCCGGTCCAGACTTGGGCGATATACCCGTCGCATCCCGGCAGCGTGGCGAGGCTGGATTCGGGACTGACGATTCCCCAAGACGCATAGTTGAGCATGCTGTGGGTTGGCACGTAGCACCTGACGGTACGGCCGATCTTCTTGCTGTATTCCTTCACGAACGCGAACACCTGCCCCAGGGCCCGCTTATAGAGGTAGTACTTCAGTTGTCCGGAACGATAGCGCGCCTCGGGGGAAGAGTCCTCGGCCTGCCAGTCCTCGCCATAGTACGCCTTCCACTCGCGCTTGAACGCCGGCGCGTATCCGCCGCGCACCCAGAACTCGGGTTCCTCCAGGTAGATGGCCGTGGCGCCGGCGTCGATCGCCCGCTGAACACCCACGCAGAGGAAGCGGCCGTACGGCTCTTCAGGTACCATGTAGTACACATCCCCGCCGTGGCTGATCTTCGTCCCGCCGGCTTCCTCCTGCGCGGCGTCCTCGTGGTTCTTGCCGTCGAATCGCCCGTAGAGGTAGTCCTGGTAGGAGCCCCACGCCACTCCTGTCATGACCTGCGGAATATAACCCTTGTCGGTCCACGTTTTGAGTCGATCCGGCAGGCTGGGGTCGATGCCGTACACCATCGCTACATCCGACTGGATGTCGATGCCCGGGTTCCAGGCATCGCCGGTCTGGAATGAGGTACGTTCCTTAGCGCGCTCCTTGTCATCCGCCGCCGGAGCGGGGATTGCCAGGGCGACCATTACTACTGCGAGTATCAGCAATCGGAATTCCATTGGTTTTCATCCTTATCAGCGACGGGGTTTCATCCCCCGGAGCCTCGCACATCCATCCGCACCCCTTCCGGCCCCTTAGCGTCTACCTTCAGGCCGGACGGTACCTTGGTCCAGGAAACGCTCACCGGTCCACGGGGGGTGATAACCGTTCCCTTCGCCCAGGACAGCGGTCCCGGCTGCGGATCCACACGGATCGCCGCAAAGCCCGGTTCGGCGGGCTGGACACCGAGGATCTCGGCCATGAACTCGTAGATCGGCACACTGCCCCAGGCATGGCAGTCGGAACGGCCGTTAACCGGGTCCTCCGGCCACGTTGTCACGTGCAGGTCCACAAGGTCCAGCCACCCCTGGAACAGCGGGAAGGCGCGCTCGTACATTCCGGTCTGCCGGAGCGCCCGGAACAGGTAGAACTGCATCGCCCAGTTCATCTGCGCCATGCTGTGATCGCCCAGCGTTCGCTCCATCAGCGCGGCAGCCTTCCGTCCGGTCGATGCCCCACTCAACACCGCCCACACCTGCGGGTGCATGGCATAAGTATCGTGGTCGGGCCCATCCTTGTACACACCCTTTGCGGAATCCCAGCAGTGCGCGTTCACGGCCTGGTTCACGACCCTTGCGCGTTGATGGTATTCCTCGGCGCGCGACGGGTATCCTGCCGGCTCCGACAACTCCGCGGCTAGGTTCAGGGAGGCCGCGTACATCAGGCTGAACACGCTACTGGGAGCGTCCGGGGCTGGTGGCGGGCAGCCACCGTTCCAGCCCTTCACCCAGTCAAAATATGGCCAATACCCGAAGCCGCCCACGAGGCCGTCCGGAGTCAGCTTGCGGTCGAACCAGTCGAGAACGCTGTCTACCGTGCTGCGATAGCGCCGGGGCAGCGCAGGATCGCCGAACAGCCGCCAGTGATCGTGCAGCATCAGGATCCAGTGGAGCGAGAAGCCGGGGATGATCTGCGGGTAGACACAGGGCGTGCGGCTCTGCAGGAGGCCCGACGGGTGCCACGAGCAATGGTAGTCGTGGATCGCCTTGCGCATCAGTCGGTCGTCCGCGCTCAAATATGACGAGTACAGCGCCTCGAGGCGCGTGTCCATCGCATACTGGAGTTGCTCGTAGTACGGGCAGTCTACATAAGTCTCCTGCATGCACCGACGAACCGTGCGGATGCTGATGTCCCAGAGCGGTTGGTACCGAGGTTCGGAGGACTCGAACGTAGATTTCACGTCCAGCGGGTAACCTGTCTCGATGTAGCTCAGCGAGTCCAGGGTCATTGGATCGTCGCCGGTGACGACTTTGATGCGGATAAACCGGAACGTTCGGAACCAGAACGGTTGATAGGTCTCCACGCCGCCGTTCGGGGAATACTGGTCCCACTGCCCGAAGATGCCGCGGCCCTCGGGATTGTCGCGGATGCCCTTCTTGATCCACGCCTTTCCCTCTTCGCCTTCGCCATACGCTTCGGCGTAGACCAGCTTGATCTTCGAGCCCTTTCCGCCCGAAACGCGAAGCGTCGGATAGGCTGTGGTCAGCTCGCGGGCATCCAGGTCCCGCGTCCAGGTGGTGTGCGGGGGAACCGTTACCGGACCGTTCAGCACATCAAACGTGTGCTTCGTTTCGAACATGGGCGGTATCGTGCGGGGTGTGAGGCTCCAGGGGCCCGAGAACTCATAGTTCAGGGTCTGCTCCGGGGTCAGGCCGTCCCAGAACTGTACCGCGGGCTTCCACGCGGAATCATCGTATTCCGGCGTTTGCCAACCGTGCGGGCTCAGTGCCCCATCGACAGACTCCGTCTCGCCAAGAAGCTGCGAGCCCTCGTTGAAGTGGAACGTGACGGAGGTGTCCGCTCCGGCCCTCCATTTCTGGTCGGTGTCGATGCATTCGCCGCCCTCAACGGTCCCCTGGAGCAGGAAGCCGCCTGAGGCCGTTCGCGTAACCGATGAGATACCGATCGTGTTGAAGTGAGGCGGTTCGGCCGGCCGAAAATGCAGCACGCGCGCGGCGAGAACGTTGCGCCCCGGCTTCAGCCTGTCGCTGAGGTCCACCGTCTCGTAGTGCTTGCGCCACGCGTCACCCTTGCACGGCCCGATCGAAACACGTTCGCCGTTCAGGAACAACTGATACCGGCTGTCCGCGGTCACATGGATGACCAACTTCGCGCCGGAGCCGGCTTGAAAGGCCCGGCGAAAGAGCCGAAACTCGTGTTCCACGGGCGTCGTTCGCGGGATGCCCTCGTCCCATATCCATCTGGCCGTCCATTTTGCGGGAACTGCAAGCGTGTCCGTCATAATGCCTCCGAAGAAAGGAATTGCCGCCAAGTCACGTCATTGTAAGCGCGAGCAATGCCTCAAGGTCGAACGCCGATGGGGGTCGCGTGCTACCATTGCTGGAGAACACGATCCTGTGCAGAACCATTCAGGCTCCCGGGTACTTGCGACGGAGCCGGACACTCGATATTCCGGAGATAATCATGCCAGACACACCTCCCTCCTGGGACCTCTCGGCCCTCTTTGACAGCATCGCCGATCCGCGCATCGAAGAGGCGCTCGTCAAGCAGAAACAGCGCTCCCAGGACTTCGCCGCACGATACGCCGGCCAAATCGCCAGCCCAACACTCACCGCGCAGATCCTGTTCGATGCCATCGCCGAATACGAAAACATTGAGCAGGAAATGAGCAAGCCGGCTGTCTATGCGGGCCTGCTGTTCGCCGCGGACACCTCCAACGCCGAGAACGCGGCATTCCGGCAGAAGATGATGGAGCGCTGCACGGACATCAGCGTTAACCTGCTCTTCTTCGACCTGGAGATCATGGCGGTGTGCGAAGAACATATGGCTGCCCTCCTCGCGGATCCGGCAATGGCCCATTACGCGCATCACGTGAAAGCTCTGCGTCTCTCGCGAGAGCATGTCCTGCCGGAACCGGAAGAGCGGATACTGGAGGAGAAGGCAAACACCGCCGAGCGCGCCTGGGTGCGGTTCTTCGACGAGACTGTCGCGTCCATCGTATTTGAGATGAGACTCAACGGTGGGACACAGCAGCTTACCGAGCCGGAAATCCTCAACAAACTGCGCGATCCCGATCGGGAAGTCCGCCGCGCCGCCGCGGAGGGACTGACGAAGGGCCTCGCGACACAGAGCCGCCCGCTGACGTTCGTGATGAACACCCTGCTTCAGGACAAGGCCGTTGAGGACCGCCTTCGCGGCTATTCCGATCCGGCTGAGAGCCGGCACATCTCCAATGAACTGGACGCCGAGACCGTGAATATCGTGATCGAGGCGTCCCAGCGCAACTACCCGCTGGTGGAGCGCTACTACAACCTCAAGCGCCGGATTCTGGGGTACGACACCCTGACACATTACGACCGGTACGCCCCGCTCTTCGAAACCAAAGAATCCGTTTCGTTCGCGGAAGCCCGGCGGATCATCCTGGATGCCTTCGGCAAGTTCAGCCCCACCATGCGAGACACCGCCGACGAGTTTTTCCAGAAGAACTGGATCGACGCCGAACCGCGCAAGGGCAAACGCGGCGGCGCGTTCTGTTCGTACGTATCACCGGACCTGCATCCGTTCGTCTTCCAGAGTTACATGAATCAGTTGGACGATGTGATGACCCTTGGCCATGAACTCGGTCACGGCGTCCACGCGTCTCTCAGCCGGCCGCTCGGCTATTTTGGCATGCACGGAACGCTGCCTATCGCGGAACTCGCCAGCACGTTTGGCGAGATGCTGGTCTTCGAGAAACTCCTCGAATCCGCGGACACGGCCGACCAACTCGCTCTCTATGCCAACAAGATTGAGGGGATCTTCGCCACCATTTTCCGCCAGGCAGCCATGTACCTCTTCGAACGCGACATTCACACGGCACGCCGCGAACAAGGCGAATTGACCTGCGAAGCTATCGGGGAATTCTGGCAGAAGCACCAGCAGGCCATGTTCGGCGACAGCGTCGAACTCGGTGAAGAACACAAATCCTGGTGGCAATACGTCAGCCACTTCATCCACACGCCGTTCTATGTCTATGCCTACACCTTCGGCGAATTGCTGGTCCTCGCCCTTTACGCTCAGTCGAAGAAGGAAGGGGCGGCCTTCGAGCCCAAGTATGTCGATCTGCTCAAAGCCGGCGGGAGCCTCACGCCGCAGGACCTCATGGCCAAGGTTGGCATCAACCTGAAAGACCCCGCCTTCTGGCAAGGCGGCATGGACGTTCTGGAGGGCTTTATCGCCCGCTTTGAGACGATTCACGACCAGTGGCGCGAGTGATCGCCCCCGAGGGCCGGCAAGCACGCCACTGATCTTCGCCTGTTGAAGCAATTAGGTTCGGAGGAAACCGCCATGGCTGAACTCATTTCTGAAAGATGCGTTTTGGATGGCGTGCCCAAGGTCGAGTTCTATAGCGGGGGCCCACGCTGTCCCGAGGACGTCCCGTTCCCTTCGTGCCTGCGCGCATGCCTGGAATTCCTCGGCGATCCTGTCGGGTGCAAGCTGATCGATGCGCATGCTTCGACGTGGCGCCTGGACTGCGGATATGCTTTCCTGATGGCTTCGTCGGGGTGCGCGTTTCGGCTTAGCTGGAAGCCCGGTTGGGAACAGGACAACGTCGATATCCGGTACATCTCCGACGATCCCGAGGCGCCCTTCCGCCATGCTTTCGAATCGGTGGGCTACGCGTATACGATTCTCCGCAAGGATATTGGAGAGTCGGCGATGCGCGACGCCATAGTCAACTCACTGCGACGATCACGCAGGCCCGTCATCGCATTCGGAGTCATCCCGCCGCCTGAGTCTTGTATCGTCACCGGTTACGACGAGGGCGGTGAAGTGCTAATCGGCTGGAATTACTTCCAGAGTCTCGCGCCGTTCAACGCGGGTGTGGAGTTCGAACCGACGGGAGAGTTCCGCAAACGCGATTGGTTCGCGGACACCGAGGGTATCATTCTCATCGGGGAGAAAGGGCCCGTCCCCGATGCCCGCAAGGCCTTTCTGGAGTCGTTGCGCTGGGCGCTCCAGGTATGCCGCACTCCGTTTGTTGAAGCATGGGGACGGCACAACGGTTTCGCCGCGTATTCCGCCTGGGCCGCGCATTTGCTGCGCGACGAGGACTTCGCCACAGACGATCTCGACAGGCTGCGAATCCTTTTCGAAGTTCACGATGATGCCGTCGGCACGGTGGCCGAGGGGCGCTGGTACGCAAGCGAATACCTCAAGATGGTGGCGCAAAAAGAGCCCGCGATGGCATCCGAGCTGCTGGACGCCGCAGAGTGTTACGTTGCTGAGCACGACCTGATGTGGGAGGCTTGGGGTCAGGTGGGCGGTAATGGCCGGGACGACGACAAAGTGCGCAAGCTCAAGCAACCTCACGTCCGCCGCGCTGTCGCCTCGATCGTTGAGCGTGCCCGACAACAGGATATCGAAGCCGCAAATCACCTCCAGAAAGCCCTTGCCATCGCAACAGGCTGAGGCCGCGTCAGATCGACCGCCCTCGCCGCGTCCCGGCCAGGGGCATCCCGGACGAAGGAGAGACAAATGGAGTATCGCAGACTCGGTCGAAGCGGACTGCGTGTCAGCCCGCTTTGCCTCGGCACCATGAATTTCGGCCCGTTTGCGTCCGAAGAGGACAGTCACGCCATCATGGACCACGCCCTGGAACTCGGCATCAACTATTTTGACACCGCCGACGTCTACGGCCGAAAGCCGGGCGAAGGCATCACGGAGCAGATTGTCGGGACATGGTTCGCCGGCGGAGGCGACCGGCGCGAGAAAACCGTCATCGCCACGAAAGTGTACGGAGGTATGGCACCGCTCGAATGGCCCAACTCCGCGCGCCTGTCCAAACGCCACATCATCGGCGCGTGCGAAGCCAGCCTCAAACGCCTTCAGACCGACCGTATCGACATCTACCAGATGCACCACATCGACCGCGAAACCCCATGGGACGAGGTCTGGGAGGCGTTCGAGATGCTCGTCCACCAGGGAAAGGTCCTCTACGCGGGGAGCAGCAATTTCGCCGGGTGGCACATCGCGCAGGCTTCAGAGGCCGCCAGGTCCCGGCATTTCCTCGGCCTCGTCTCCGAACAGAGCCTCTACAATCTGTCCGCCCGCACGGTGGAGCTCGAAGTCCTGCCTGCATGCCAGGCGTATGGCCTGGGCGTGATCGCATGGAGCCCGCTTGGCGGCGGATTCCTCGCCGGAGCACTGAGAAAAGCCTCGGAAGGGCGACGATCCGCGGAGCATACCCTGAAGCGGATTGACGATAACCGGCCGCAGTTGGAAAAGTGGGAAGCGCTGTGCGCCGACCTTGGCGAGCATCCGGCCGACGTGGCTCTGGCCTGGCTGTTGAACAATCCCGCCGTAACGGCTCCGATCATCGGTCCGCGCACGATGGATCAGTTCACCGGCGCACTGCATTCGCTGGAGATCAAACTGTCGCAGGAAACGCTTACAAAGCTGGACGCAATATTCCCCGGCCCCGGCGGAGCGGCGCCCGAAGCGTACGCATGGTAACGAAGTGGGCAACGATCAGCAGATTGGAGCACATATCCACTCTGCTGACTGTTGCCTCCAGAAATATCCGCGTAAATTCCTTTGCTTTTTGTAATGTAATGTGCTATTATCTACTTGCACGTGGTGTGCACCTGCATATGTCGCTCCGGTCTCCTGGCTAACCATCTGATCCAGCCCGTTTGCTCTTTATCAACAAATAGACTCGCTCCGTGGGCTGATGTTTGTCCTTCCCGGACTCTCCGGTTCCCTTCCGTCTCGAGTTTCATGGCACACCTCGTAGCGAAACCCGCCCCTCAATGGGGCCATGTCCGGAAGGAAACTTGAATGAGTAAACGGCTTTACGTGGGCAACCTGTCCTACGAAACGCGCGAATCTGATCTGCAGACGGCTTTCCAGCCGTACGGCGTCACCGACATCCACATGCCCACAGACAGCATGTCCGGCCGCCCGCGCGGATTTGCGTTTGTCACGGTTGAAGACAACCAGGCCGCCCAGGCCATCTCGGATTGGGAAGGCAAGGACCTCCAGGGTCGCACGCTGACCGTTAACGAAGCCAAGCCGCGCGAAGAGCGCAGCGGTGGCGGCGGACGTTCCAGCTACGGCGGCGGTGGCGGCTACGGTGGCGGCAGCGGCGGCGGCGGCGGACGCAGTGGTGGCGGACGCAGCAGCGGTGGCGGCGG
This sequence comes from Armatimonadota bacterium, assembly GCA_036504095.1. Taxonomy (NCBI): domain Bacteria; kingdom Bacillati; phylum Armatimonadota; species Armatimonadota bacterium. Next base: position 84,823 of record DASXVS010000048.1, read on the forward strand.
TCGCAGCAGCGGCTGGTAATCGCCAGATTGCCTTAGCGTTAACAAGAAGAGTGCCGTCCAAATAGGCGGCACTCTTCTTGTTTTCGGATCACCGCGAAACGACAGCTCGTTGCTTCCTGAGAGCGAGGCCGGCCAGGCCTGGTAGCGATGAGGCGATAAGCGTTAATGTTCCGGGCTCTGGTATTGCCGGCGCATTGACTTTTCCTCGAATCGTCAGGGTCGCGGGAGCCTCGAATCCACCGTACTGGTTCCGCTTGTACTCGCCCGCTTCCAGAAGAAACGTTCCCCTGCCGGTAGCCCCGACAAAGCGACCCCCTCCATGGGTGATGGTGAAACTCCCACCGTAGCGATATGCGGTGCCTTGCGCGGAGAGGGTATAGAGCGCAGCCAACACGTCCCCATTGGTTCCGTACAGGCTGACGCCTCCGAGGTCGCCCGCTTGCGAATACTCTAGATTCCCAAATATGTTGACGAACCCCTCGCTAGAGAAATAGGCGGTAGTGAGGCCGGACGGCGCAGACGCGTTCTCGGTCGACGCGCCGAACGAGGATCTGGGCCAGGAGAGCACGTGCCAGCCAGCAGTGCCGGAGTATACGGCGTCGATGGCGACAGTCTGAACCGGGGAGGAAGCGCCGGCAGAAACCAGCGCAATCGTCCCAAGAAGGATGAGTGCAGCGAATCTGCTCACTGTGATTGTTCTCCTCAACCGCAAACAACGTTGGCGGAATACGGGGTTGAAAAGCTCTGTGCGGCCTGATGTGTCCCACTAAGCGCGCCAACGCCGTGTCGTTGCCTACGCTTTCGCGGCGTGACCGGTCGAGACAAGAGCCCCGCCTGCAGCCTTCTCGTCATTCCGATAATGTGGCGCCGCCGCCAGGCAGCTTTCCGCATTTACTGGACGCGCGAACGAACGAGGGGTTCCCGGATGGATGACCTTAATGGTTCGAACGCGGCCGCCGATTTTCATACGGACAAGAAGTGTATCCTCAGCGATTATGAGTCGGCGTGCCGGAACCCTGTCCGGAACGGCTGGAACCAAGGGGGATTACGGTCGCGGTAAATTGCCCCTATGATCTCCAGTTCGCCACCTATGTACAGCGATGCGAGTTATGATGCCCGCGTCGCCGCTCCAGACTTCGCGCTGGCGTAGGCGCCAAACGCCACCTTGACCGCCGCCAGGCCGTCCTCGCCCGTCACGGGCACAGGTTTGCCGGATTCCACCGCTTCCACGAATGCTTTCACCATCGCGAGGTCGATATTGTCGCACCACGGCGCCTCATCCATGCGGCCGGTTTCCTCGGAGTATACCCGGAAATGCTGGGCGAAGAGGTCGCCATAGACAGATCCCTTTTCGCCGATGATCTCCAGAGTCACATCTCCCCACGTGGGGTAGGATTTTGGCCGAGACCACGAGCAATCGAGGGTGGCGAACATACCGGATTCGTAACGGATCAGCATGGTGCCGGCATCGTCGAAATCCTTGTGATGGAACGAATTGTCCACTTCGGCGAACACGGTGGACGCCCTGTCGCCGGTGAGCCAGTGGATCAGATCGGCCACGTGAACCGTATGGTCGATCACGGCGCCGCCACCGGCCTTGGCCAGGTCGTTGAACCACGATCCCGGGTTGCGTCCCCGATTGGTGCCTTTGATCGCCTGCACCTTGCCGATGGCGCCGGAATCGATGGTGGCCTTCAGGCGCAAGGCAACCGGGCTGAAACGGCACGGGAACGCCGTCATCAGCGGTACCCCCGCTTCGCGGCAGGCAAAGATCATGGCCTCGCCGTCTGCAACGGACAACGCGAGCGGCTTCTCGCACAAGACGGCCAACTTGTGGGCGGCGGCCGCTCTCGTCAGCGGCGCGTGCTGCACATTCTCCGCGGTGATGATGACCGCGTTCAGGTCTGCGCTTAACAGCGTTTCCAGATCGGCATAGAACGCTGTGTTCCAACCGTCCGCCGCTGCCTTGCCGCGCGCGACATCGTCGTCCCAAACGCCAACGAACTCCACGTTCGGCAGGGCGTTCAGACTGCTCGCGTAACTCCCGGCATGAACGTGCGCCGCACTCAACAAGCCAACTCTAACCACCATCCCACCTCCGTCACGAAATACCACAAAGGCACAAAGACACAAAGCTCGTATCACTTTGTGTCTTTGCGCCTTTGTGGTTCAAGCACTACTTGCGTTGAGAGATCGCCGGCTTCGCTTCGTCCGGGCGGAACGTGGCATTCTGGGTCACAACGCTGTACAGCCACAGCGGCAACGCCCCGAGGAACAGGGTGATCGCCATCGACGCAACGATACCGGCCCGTAGCGTGCGCCCGACCGGCACAGCGGTCGTAACCTGCGGCTCGTCGAAGAACATGCGCTTGATGACGTTCAAATAGTAGTACGCCGCGATGACCGAATTCACAACGAGGACCAGCGCCAGAATATCGGTGGCGTTCCACGCGCCCCCGGAGAAAACTCCGTGAAGGCTTGGGTCGATCGCCGCGAAGAATATATAGTACTTCCCAAACCAACCGGCCATGGGCGGAATACCGGCCAGGCTGAGCATGAACACCGCCATCGCGGACGCGAGGGGCAGGTTGCGTTGCGCCAGTCCGGCATAATCGTCCAGATCCGATGAGTTCAGCCGGTTGTTAATCGCCGTCACCACACCGAACGCGCCGAGGTTCATGAAGAGGTAGGTCACCGCGTAGATGAGAAGCGCCTGCAGCCCTTTGTCGGAGTTCCCGCCCGTCATCGCGGCCACAGCCACCAGCATATAGCCCACCTGACCGATACCTGAGTACGCAAGCATGCGCTTGATGTCGCGCTGATGCATCGCGACGACGTTGCCGACGACCATGCTCAATCCTGCGACGATCGCAATCAGCATAGCGGTGAGGCTGGCGAGCGTGTAATCGCCCGTTGCGAGATTTGGGACCAGGAAAACGCTCGCCACAACGCGGACCAGCACCGCAAGCCCGCCGATCTTCGAGGCAACGCTCAGGAACGCCGTGAATGGCGTCGGCGCGCCCTCATATGTGTCCGGCGCCCATTGGTGGAATGGGACCGCGGACACCTTGAACAGGAAACCTGACAGAACGAACACGACGGCGGCAAGCAGAAGCGGTGTCGGCGGTTGGGAGCAGACGGCGCGGATAACCGTGCTGAGGTTGGTGCTGGCCACGCTGCCGGGCATTCCGGTGGCGCTCAGGCCATAGAGAAGCGATATGCCGTAAAGCATCAGCGCGGAATTGAGGGCGCCGTACAGGAAGTACTTCAGAGCCGCTTCGTTGCTGCGCGCGTTCTCCCGGTAATATCCCGCCATCGCGTACGACGTGATGCTCAGGAACTCCATGCTCAGGTAGATGGTCACAAGGTCGGCAGCGCTGCATAGCAGCGATACCGCCAGCGTTGTGAAAACGATCAGGCCGTAAAACTCGCCAGGGGACGAGAACCGGCGGCTGTACTCGAACGCCATCGCCACCACAACCATCGTGGCCGTGATCGCAATGCCCTTGAAGAGCAGGCTCAGCATGTCCACGCGCAGGTGGCCGCCGTGATCCACATCCTGGCCGACTGCCGCGCACGAGGTCGCCAGCCATACCACCGACGCCAGCGCGGCGCCGAGGCCAAGCACCGTCAGGAGCGGGACCGCGCGATTGACGCGCGAATTCGGCGAACCGGTGAACACAGCCACCAGGAGGAGTATCACCGCCACAAGCGTGAGGATGATCTCCGGAGCCATCAGTGTATAACTATTGAAAGGAGACATAATCGAATCGGTCCGGGCCGCGCAAGGCAACCGTCAGCCGTTTGACCCCGCAACCGGCACGCCCGGGCCCGTGTCCTGCGCGATTGATTGCACCACGTTGTCTGTCGCCGGCCCCACAACCTTCAGCGCGAAGTACGGATAGACACCCAGCACAATCGTCGCGGCCAGCAGTGGTCCCAGAGACCAGTGCTCCCGGGCCTCCATGTCCTTGATGTCCTTCCACTTCGGATTGAGCGGACCGAGAAGCAGTTTCTCCACGGTGCGAAGGAACAGCGCTGCTGTGACGATAAGCCCGATCACCGCGAACGACGTGAGGCCAGGGAAAACGCGGAAGGAGCCTACGAAGCACATCAGCTCGCTCACAAACCCCGCGAGGCTGGGAAGGCCGAGCGATGCAAACGCGCAGACCGTGAAGTAGAAGGAATACTGCGGCACCACCTCACCGAGCCCCCCGTAAGCGGAGAGATCGCGCGTGTGCGTCATGCGGTCGTAGACTACACCGACGAGGAAGAAGAGTGCGCCCGTCACGACTCCGTGGGTGATCATCTGCCACAGCGCACCCTGAAGGGCCAGGTTCTTAGCCGCGACCAAAGCGTTGTACTCGGCGCTTCCCACGGCGTATTTGGCCGGGATCGCCGCCATCGCTGCGCCGATGCCCATCATCATGTAACCCATGTGATTTACCGACGTGTAGGCGATGAGCCGCTTGAAGTCGGTCTGGGCCATCGCGCAGAAGGCGCCGTACACCACGCCGATAACGCCCATGAGGAACACCCACCACGCCATTGTGTGGCACGCGTTCGGCAGCATCGGCATGACGATGCGGATGATGCCGTACCCGCCGAGTTTCAGCAGGACGCCGGCCAGGATGACGGAGCCCGCGGTCGGCGCTTCGGTGTGGGCATCCGGGAGCCACGTATGGAACGGGAACATCGGCACCTTGATCGCGAATGCGATGAACAGTCCGAACCAGGCCAGCAGTTCCGTGCCTGATTTGGCGTACGGGTGCAGTTTGGAGAGTTCGAGAATGTCAAAAGTGCCGCACTGCAGCCGGAGACTGATGATCGTCAGCAGCATCAGCACTGAGCCGGCCAACGTGTACAGGAAGAACTTGATGCTCGCGTAAGCCTTGTTCTTGCCGCCCCATATCCCGATGATGAAGTACATCGGGACCAGGCCGATTTCCCAGAACACGTAGAACAGGAAGAAATCCAGCGCCAGGAACGTTCCGTACATGCCGACCGCCAGCAGGAGAAAGAGCGCCATGTATTCCTTGACACGCTCTTCGATGCGGTAGCTGTAGATAATGCATAAAGGCATCAGAACGCCCGTGAGCACGACCAGCGGCAGGCTGAGGCCGTCGATGCCCATTTTGTAGAACGCCTTCAGGCCGGGAACCCATTCGTGCACTTCCGTCAATTGCATGACGCCGCTCGCGCGGGTGTTGAATGCCATCAGAGCACCGACCACGCACCCCAGCGATATCAGCGCGAACGCCAGCGCCACGCGACGGATCAGCATTTTGTTCTCGCGCGGAAGCGCCATGATGATGACCGCGCCAAGCAACGGCGTAAACGTTATTAGTGAGAGCCAAGGCACTCCAGTGTTCAAATCTCAGCCTCCAATATACTGCCCTTCATTCGTTCGGCAGGTCGGGACTCCGTGCCCAACATTCTACGTGATCCTCGCCAGCTTTCGGTAGGTCGGGCCTCCGCGCCCGATGCGATACAGCGTCGGGCACTGAGGCCCGACCTGCCATTACCGATGCGGAATCCTCAACAACCCGACGGCGATCAGCACCAGCGCCCCCACATAGAGCGCCACGGCGTAGTTCTGCACCTTACCGGTCTGCAACAGCCGCAGCTTGCTCCCGATCCATCGGGGCACGATGCCGGTCAGATTCACGAAGCCATCAACGACCCACCGGTCCACAATGCGGATACCGTCGCCGATCATCAGACCAACACGCCCGACACCGTTCACCAGGCCATCCACAACATAACGGTCGAACGCCTTCGCGATCTCGGAAATGGCCTTGCACGGCGTCCACAGGATGGCAACGTACAGTTCGTCGAAATACCACTTGTTCAGCAGGAAGGTGTGGATCGGGCCCAGCGCCCTCAACGGTTCCTTCCAGAAGCCGGCCGGATCGATATCCGGCGCGTTGCCGTGCTCATGGATGTGGCCGTGAGCGTCTACCAGGCCGTTTGTCCTGGCGTATGCGGCGGCTTTGACCTGTGAATCCTCTACTGCCTTCTTGTATACGATGATCCCGAGCGCCAGCGCCACCAGGACGATCAGCATGCTCGGTACGGCAACCGCCGGGTTCAGACCGGTTATCTCGCCGAGGAGTCCCTCAGGATGCTCTTCCGGCGCGTGGACCGCTCTCAGCGCGGGATCAACCCCTGCTGTGGTGAGGTTGGCGCCGATCAGGTATTTCGGGAGCTCCGGCGCTTCACTGGTTCCCGCCACCACGGCGGGTCTGGGGGCCAGGTAATCTTTGAAAAGGTTGTTCCTCGGTATGCCTAGCCAGCCGGCGGCTACCGCGGGGATCGCCAGTATCACCAGCGGGGCAAGCATCGTCTTCCCGCTCTCGTGCACGTGGAGGCTCGGGTTACGCGTCTTGCCGTCGAAGACCATATACATTTGGCGCGTCATATAGAAAGGCGTGAGGAACGCGCCGATGCTTCCCAGGATCAGGAACCAGCCCTGCCCCTGGTGCGACAGCAATTTGGCGCCGTCCAGAATAGCGTCCTTGCTCCAGAAGCCCGCGAAGATGAACGGGAAGCCCGCCAGCGCGAGGAAACCGACCATGTACGTCCAGAACGTCCACGGCATCTTGTAGCGCAGGCCGCCCATCTCCCTCATGTCCTGCGTGCCCGTCCCATGAATCACAGAACCGGATCCGAGGAACAGCAGCGCCTTGAACGCCGCGTGGGTCATCAGATGGAACAGGCCCGCCACCCAGGAACCCAGGCCGATCGCCATCACCATGTAGCCCAACTGGCTCACGGTGCTGTATGCCAGAACGCGTTTGATGTCATTCTGCACGAGGGCGATGGTCGCCGCTATGATCAGCGTACAGACTCCGAGGAAGCGGACAAAGCCCAGGGGGGTCACGCCGATCGTGGTCACCAGCAGGTTCCACTGGAAAGTGTGCAGGCTTCCGTACTCAAAGAGGAAGAACGACCGGCCAACCAGATAGACGCCGGCCGCCACCATCGTGGCCGCATGGATCAATGCCGAGACCGGAGTGGGGCCTTCCATTGCATCCGGAAGCCACACGTGCAGCGGGAACTGGGCCGATTTGCCCACCGCGCCGCAGAAAAGGAGCATCGCCGACGCGCCCGCGGCCCAGATCATTCCGGGATTGCCAGGGTCCAGCATCGAGCGCACTTCGACGAACGAGAACGTATGAAAGGTGTTCCAGAGGATCATCACGCCGGCCAGGAAGCCGAGGTCGGCAAACCTCGTGACGATGAACGCCTTCTTGCCCGCCTTCATAGCCGATGGCTTCTGGTACCAGAACCCGATGAGCAGGTACGAGGACAATCCCACGAGTTCCCACCCTACCATCATCAGCAGCCAGTTGTCCGCCATCACCAGTGTGAGCATCGATGCGGAAAACAGGCCGAGGTAGGCGTAGTAGATGTTGAAGCGCTTGTCACCGTGCATGTACCCGATGGAGTACAGCTGCACGACCGCGCTCACCGTGGTAACCACGAGGAGCATCATGACGGTCAGGTGATCGATCTGGAATCCGAACTTCAGAGCGCCGGCGGCCAGCGGAATCCACTCCCATGAATGCTGATATGCCGTTTGCTGACCGAGCGTCGTCGCGAACAACGCCACGGACCAAAGCCACGAAAGCGTTATCAGCGCCAGGCCGATATAGGCCGGCACAGGCTCCTTGTATTTGCGCGCCAGATTGATTGGGAAGGAGAGCGCCGGCAGCAGTGCAATCCAGTATGAGTGCTCAAGCATAGTCAGTGTCAGGGCTGAGGGCTGAGATGCGAGGGCTGAGGTCAATCGGCTGAATCTCAGCCCTCAGCCCATCTCTCTCAGCCCTCTCCTACCATTTCATCCAGTTGATCTCGTCCACGCTGATGCTGTGGGCGTTCTTATAGACAGTAAGTATGATCGCGAGGCCGATAGCAGCCTCGGCGGCGGCGATGGTGATGACCACTACCGCGAAAGCGTGTCCACCCAGGATGGGCAGCTGCCCGTTCGGCACGGCGTTCGCGGCCGGGCCGAGGTATCTGTTGAATGCCACAAGGTTCAGGTTCGCCGCGTTCAACATCAGTTCGATGCACATCAGAACGGATACGGCGTTCCTGCGCGTCAGCGCACCCATGAGCCCGATGCAGAAGAGCGCGGCGCTGATCATCAGGAAGGGTGTAAGCGGGTTCTGGATCACAGCCTCACCTCCGCTGCCGGCCCGTGCGCCGGGTCCTGGTCGTCATATATCTCATTGATGTGCTGCACCGGCACCACTTCTTCGCCCGAAGCCAGGACGATGGCTGCGACGAGCGCGGCCAGCAGAACGATGGACGCAACCTCAAACGGGATGATGTAAGTAGTGAGGAGTTGAATGCCCAGAACCTGCGGCGTATTGGCAACGATGCCCGGGTCGGTTTGCAACGGCCACGGTTGGCGCATCAGGAACGTGCCGAGCAACACCATCATCACGCCTGCCGTCGCCAGCCCAATCGGCCATTGCGAGTGCGTGGGGCCGCCGAACGTCGTACCAGTGAGCCCCTGCGTGAGCATAATGGCGAACAGGATAAGCACCGTGATGGCGCCAACATAGACCAGCACCTGCGCCGCCGCGATGAACTCCGCGTTCAAAAGCAGATACAGGCCGGCCACACCCACAAACGATACGCCGAGGCAGAGCGCCGCGTGAATCAGATTGCGAAGCGTCACCACCAGCACGGCGGGCACCAGCGTTAACAACGCCAGCGCAACAAACGATATGACTTCCGCGGTCGTGTTCATTGTCAGGATTCAGATTTCAGGATTCAGGTTTCGGGATTCAGGATTCTGCATCTGAATCCTGCCCCTTGGCCCCTGCATATTCATTTCGTTTTCGGCGGGTTCTCCGGCACGGGCACAGCCTGCCCTTCGATGCCGTACACCAGCTTTGTCCGGTCGTACATCGCGAATTCGAATTTGTGGCCAAGCACGATGCTCCGAACGGGTTTCGTCGGGCACGCTTCCTCGCACAACCCGCAGACCATACAGATGGCCGCGTTGATCGTGAAGACGACCGCTTCCTTCTTCTTCTCCGGCTTGGGGGCGTTGGGATCGGCAGCCTCTCCATGCGCCGGCCCGTGGATGACATCCTCAATGTGGATGCACTGCGTCGGACACACCTTTTCGCACAGGTGGCACACGATGCAAATGTCCAGATCCACTTCCGGAAACCCACGGAAGCGCGGCGCGAGGTCCGGGCGAACGTCCGGGTACTGAACAGTCGTCTCCGCCCGCCGTCGGTTGGCGTTCGTGACCTTCAGCCCCTTCAGCATGCTGTACAGGCTATACCCGGCTTCTTTGAGGTACTGCCGCACTCGCCATCTCCTTCGCCGATTGTGTGCCGGTTGGCACGACTTTCTTCATCCCGATCAGCAATAGCCCAATCAGGCCGATCCAATTTACCGCGGCCAGCACACCCAACTGGGCATTGTGCGACATCGGAAGGGCAACGGTCATCGAGTTGACCACCACCCCGATCATCGTCACCGGGATCAGCACCTTCCAGCCGAGTTCCATCAACTGGTCCACCCGAACGCGGGGAAGCGTTCCGCGGATCCACATTGTGAAGAACACTACACCCCACGTCTTCGCCATGATCACGATGAATGCCGCGAGCTTCCCGAGCGCGCCCGCCGACTCCATCCACCCGTTGAATGAGGGAATCGGCAATGTCCAACCGCCCAGGTAGAGGCTCACGCAGATGATCGAGATTGTGAAGGTGTTCGCGAACTCCGCCAGGAAGAACAGCGCGAACTTCATCCCGCTGTATTCCGTGTTGAAGCCGGCAACCAGCTCCGACTCCGCCTCCACCATATCGAACGGCGTGAGGTTCACCTCGGCCAGGCCCGCCGTGAGGTAGCACAGCGCCATCACGGGTGTGATGAACAGGTACCATACAGCGGACTGCTGGTGGATGATGTCGCCCAAGCGAAGGCTGCCAGCCAGAACGACTGGCGCGATCATCGCCAGCACCAGCGGAACCTCATAGGACACAATCTGGGCCGCGCTGCGCATCCCGCCCAGCAATGCGTACTTATTGTTACTCGCCCAACCGGCCGTGATGAAGCCGATGACGGCGACGGACGTGATCGCGGAGATGTAGAGGATACCCACATTCAGGTCAGCCGCTACCAGGCCGGGGCCGAACGGAATAACCACGTAAACCAGGTAAGCCGGCAAGAAGACGATGCTTGGCGAGAGGATGAACGCCAGGCGATCGGCAAGCGTGGGGATGACGTCTTCCTTGAGCAGCAATTTCAACGCGTCCGCCACGGTCTGGAAATAGCCTCGAGGGCCGACGCGGTTGGGACCGATGCGATTCTGAATATCACCGAGGAACTTCCGGAGGACCAGGATCATGATGAGGACGGTCAGCAGGATGCCGATCAGTATCCCCACAGCGTACGCGGTCATGATCAACAAATCGTGGACCACCGGATTCTTGAGTAGTTGTTGGATCAATGGGTTGTCTCGCGCCGTCACACCGGCGGAATTACGAGCGACGGCCCCTGGAACGCCGCGCCCATTGGAATCGGCCGGGGCAATTGACCCCGGAATTATAAATGCAATTCCAACACAGCATTATAGAGACGCTGGCATTGGGGATTCAATTCTGATCGACCGTAAAATGGCCTCCGACTTCGTCGCAATGCCCCGTTCTGCCACCCAGGTCGGCCCAAATAGGCACCATTCTTGCTTTCTCTTATGGTACAACTAAATACCGGCCCGGATGCGTGGGCCAGGTAAGGATGGTGCGCGATGGAACGTTGCCTGATGTGTCGGATGTGGAAGCCCGTCTGGAAATGGCTGGAAGAGGTTGACCGTCTCACCGGCCGAAGGATGCGCGTTGGCGCGCTGTGCCGCGCCTGCTGCTCTTGTGAAGATTTGATCGCCCACACGGTGCCCCAACACGAAATCCCGAACGGACTGCCGGCGAGATAATTGCGGCAGCCTGCCGTGCCCGGCTCGTTCGGGAGCATAACGGCCACCCCGGCCGCCACGGTCTTCAAAGACCGCTGTGCGCTCCTTTGGGAGCGCCCTTTGCGTCGCCCAAACGCGGCGCCACGGCCGGGGCAGGCCGTTTTGCGTGTGCTCCAACAGTAGCGCCGGCATCCTCGCCGGCATCCGAAACAGTAGCGCCGGCGTCCCCGCCGGCATCGGTGGGGCCGGGCCACCGAACGAGGCGGGCGTCCTCCGCTACATCCTCTCCTGCACCAGCACGCCCAGCCCCCCGAGGCCCTCTTCCAACCGCCCCAGCCGATCCACCGCATCCAGTTCCGCGTGCGTCGCACCCGGCGCCTGCATGAGGGCGCGCCCGTGCTCTTTCCAACCGAGCCTTGTCAGAAACTCCCGCTGATTTGTACGCTCGATTCTCCGAAGGCCCGCCCGCTCGCCAAATCGCTCCACCGCCGTCCAGCAAACGTGGGCCGTCAGGTCTTGCATGCCGATCCGCAACAGGAAATCCTCATTCGCGGCGTGGCGGTAATGGGCAAGGAGCGTGCCGCGGGGAAACCGTCTCACGCCGGACGCATCGTACCCGTAGTCGATGGTGAGGATCCGCCCCGCTTCCAAAGCGCCGGCCACGCTTTGCAGCCACGGCTCGATCCCCAGGTTGACCTCGATCTCGGCTCCCTCCTCCACCTCCAGCCCGGCAACCGCAATCCAGTCGGCCAGAACCGGCGAGCTCAAGGGGCCCTCATGTTCGATGAGCCGGTCCCCGTCGAGCGCCACGAAGACTTCGCGTAACCCGCCTTCCACGGACCGGACACGGTTCACGGGAAACGCATCCGGCAGTTCATTGGACAGGTACAACCCGGAGAACGGCGCGATCGACCCAATATCCGGTACTATGCGGACTTCACCAGGCAGCCGGGCGCGTAAACGCTCCGCGGCGGGGCTGTAAGGCTCGACAATGGCGTATGAGACGGCCGCGCCGCCGGCCTCTTCCGGCCAGGCGTCCAGAAAGGACTCCGCCAGCGCCCCGGTCCCGGCGCCCTGTTCCACAACCGTGAATTCCGATCCGCCGATCTCGCGCCGAACGCTCGCCGCGTACCGCGCCAGCAGCCTCCCGAACAACGGGTGCGTCTCAGGGGCGGTCAGGAAGTCGCCGGCGCGCGTCGTCGCGTCCGGGTGACTGCGATAGTAGCCCAGCGGATCGTGGTACAGGGCCAGCGCCATGAACCGCGCGAACGTCATCGGCCCTCCGGAACGAATCTCGGCCCGGATCAATTCCTCCAGCGCCAGAGATCTCCGCACGTCGTTGTACAACGCCTTCATCGCGGCCCGTCCAAATCCAGGGCTGGCACCATACGCCGGCGGGCAAAGAGGATTTCGGACCGATGGCGCGCCAGGTGAATTGAGTGTATAATCATGCTATTCATCATGGATTCTCAGTAAGGAGGCAACCATGAGACTTCGCCGCGGATTCACGCTTATCGAACTGCTCGTAGTCATCGCTATCATAGCGATCCTGGCCGCGATCTTGTTCCCCGTATTCGCCAAGGCCCGCGAACGCGGCAAAATGGCGGCCTGCCTCTCCAACAGCAAGCAAATCGGATTGATTTTGCGGCAGTACGCGGATGACTACGATGAAGGGCTTCCCTTCAACCCGTATACCACCTCCCTGCCGCACACGCGTCCATGGGTCCACCTGTTCATGGCCTATGCCAAGAGCGCAGATATCTTCCGCTGCCCCAGCCATGCGGGGACGCCGGTTAAAGCCTGGAAGATCGACTCGGAACATTTCTTTACCACGGGCTATCCGGCCAACAACGGGGCTATTCCCGCCAATCCCGACGTGAACACGTGGTACACAAGGGAGGTCCCGGCGATTGGCTACGCATTCAACGAAGTCCAGATCGGAGGCTACCTGGACAACAAGCGCCACACCCTGAAGCAGTTGAAGGACCCGGCGAGCATCGCCATGTTCGGCGACGGCATCTATTGGTACTCTGGCGCCAACGCCCCGTCTGTTCTGCCATCCGGCGATCCACCCGGCACCAAATACTGGGACTGGGGGGAACCCGGCGTCAGCGATTGGTGGGGCAGGCCGCAGCACCTGGGTGGCTGCGAATTCGTGTACGCTGATGGCCACGCAGGGTGGGCGAAGCCGGTGAAGCTCACCAACAGCGGGTATTTCTACGGCTACTACCCCAAGGCGCGCCTCAACTAGCCGGGGCCGGTCGAAATCCGCCGGTGCACCACATTGATGAGACCCCTCTTCGTCCGGTGTATCAAACTCCTGATTGCCGCCGCGCTTATCACGTCGCGGGTTGGCCGGCCGGCACATGCGGCGGCGGTCCTAACGGCCGCTGTACCCGCTGGTGTCGCCCCGGATAACGCCACCCCCGCCGCAGTGTATTGCACGTTGACGGGCGGCTACCCCAACAACGTATACGCCATCAAGGGCACGTTCTCGACGGGCATGCGGCCTTATTACGGCCTCACTTGGGCCGCGCAGCGCCAGTTGTGGGCGGCCCAGGAAGAGCGTTGGGACACCTGCCAGCCTCTCCTTGAAACAGACAAGTATGGCAACTGGAAGGGGCACATCTTCGTACGCCTCGAGGCGACCGCCCCCCGGGGCCACATCCTTTTCCGCATCAGCGTTGTCGCCCTCAGACCGGTCGAGGACGCCGGGCCCACCGTGAGTGAATGGTACAGCACGGATTCGGTCACCATCGCGCCGGACGGGGATGGCGCCTGGTTTCGCGGCCACGCATACACCGATCCTGGCTGTACCGTGCCCGCCAACGGGGCCATAATACGGGCCATTGGCCTCACAGGCAGCATCTCCGGCTCGGGCCTCACGCAGTATTCCGCGGTTCCGGACGGCCAGAACCCCGTCGACGTCGGCTATTTCAACGTGGCCGTCACTTCGGGATGGGTGATGGACGTCACCGCGCGCACCCGAGACGGCCAGATTGTGACAGTCTACGTTAAGACCGCGCCGCCGTGGATTATCCCGCCCGGCGAAACAGCCTCGGTGGATGGCGCCGTGTGGGGCGATGTGAACGGAGATGGCGTGTTGAACGCCCACGACGTAACCCTGGCGCTGCAGATAGCTTCCGGCATCAACCCATGCCCGCTCGCTTTCCGCAGCCGCGCTGACGTCTGTCCGGATCCGGTTGATCACCTCGTCACCGTAGAGGACGCGATAGCCATCGCACGCCGCGTTTGTGCCGGGTGACAGGCCCGCGAAGCCCCAACCTGAATCCCGGATTCCTTCGGCCTCCCCTTTCCGAGTGGCCGCGTACGGGCACGGTCCGTTCCCCGTTTGCCCGCCCTCGATCCGCGGCATACAATGAGACCGGAACAACGTACGAGCGCAATCAGTCATACCAGACGTCCACCATCACATTCTGAAAGGATTACCTGTGAGAAGATTACTCCTGCTGCCCGTCCTAGCTGCCGGGCTTCTTTTTGCCGCTCCGCTGCGGGCCCAGACCTCTTCATCGATGGATCTGGCCGGCACGTGGAAATTCTTCAAAGGCGACAACAAGAGCTACGCCCAGTCGCAGTTTGACGACGCGCTTTGGAAGGATGCCACCGTCCCGGGCACGTGGCAGGATCAGGGCAACCCGGATCTCAAGGGGTTCGCGTGGTACCGAAAGCACGTTGCCCTTCCCGCGCGGTGGGGGAGTGACCCTCTCGTCACCACCGGTAAAGCCGTCCTGTACCTGGACCTCGGCAAGATCGCCGACGCCTACGAGATCTATTGGAACGGCGGCATCATCGCGGCCGGAGGCAAACTGCCGCCAGCCTATGCGGCGGCGACGGGGGACGTTCACGCCGGGGTTCCCGCAGACAAATCCACGTTTGGCGGCGACAATGTGCTGGCGGTCCGCGTGTACGGCCAGGGCACCGCGAGCGGCATCGTGGGCGGTCCGCTTTCGCTTCGCGAGCCCACTTTCGCCGACTACCTCAACGTCTCAATCGTCGGCAAGGATAATCGCGCGGAGTTCACCGGCCCCGATGGGCTGACCTTCGATATCGTTGTCGAAAATCAGGGCGATGCGGCCTGGCAAAAGGGCACAGTGATGGTTTCCGTCCTCGATGGCGCCGGCAAGACCATCGTCACCTCGCCAATGATGGTTGACGTGAACCCGCAGAAGGTCTATCGCGCCACGCTGCAATTGAAAGAGTCCGACCTCAACCCCGGCATCTACACCGTCAACGCCGCCACTCAGATGGGCGGGGCTACGTTCCAGACCACCTCCAAGACCTTTGTCTTCAACCCGGGCGGAATCCGCAGCACGACCTTCAAAACGCCGGACCAGATCAAGGCCTTCACCGCCAAACTGGACACCTTCTGGAAGACCACGCTTACCGCGGTGAAGGCGACTCCTCTCGCCCCAACAGCCGTTCAAGACACCGCGAAGTCCACGGACAAGGTGAAAGTCTATAAGGTCACGTTCGCCGGGCTCAAGGGCCAGACCATCTATGGCTGGTATTGCGTTCCCGCCGCCGCGGCCAAATCCCCGGGCGTGGTGGTGCTCCCCGGGTACGGCAACAATAGCATCGAGCCGCCCACGCTCCTCGCCGAGAGCGGCTTCGCCGCCCTCGCCATTAACGTGCTCGGCTCGGATGTTGACTCCAAAACGTATCCGTCCGAGGCAGATTCGTACGCAAAGGGTGGATTCGCCGATCCCAACACGTTTGTGATGCGCGGAATGGTAGTGGCCGGCATTCGTGCCGTTGACTTCCTCGCGCAGCGACCGGAAGTCCGGGCCGACCGACTCGGTGTTGCCGGTATGAGCCAGGGGGGAGGGCTTGCCCTCGACGTGGCGGCGCTTGAACCCCGCGTCGTCGTGGCCGTCGCCAGTTCGCCTGCCGCCGATTTCCCGCGCATGTTCAGCCAGGCGCGGCGGAACCCGGCCAGCGGATTCCTCACCGGGCTCGATGCGGCCGAAAAGGCCCAGCTTGAGCAGACGATGGCTTACTTCGACCCGGCTTTCCTTGCGGCGCGAATCCGGATACCAACGCTCATCAGCCTCGGTATGAAAGACGACATCGTCCCACCGGAGACCGCTTATACCGTCAAGAACTCCATCCCGCAGGGCGTGGCCGTGATGATTCAGGCGGACGAAATGTCCGGCCATCAGGTCACCCCGTCACAGGCATCGGCCAGCCTCCAGTGGCTCACGAAGTTCCTGATCGGCTGACCCACCGGGAAATGGAAATGGGGAACTGAGGAAACGGGGAAATGCGACCTAACCGGACCATTTCCCCGTTTCCTCATTTCTGAATCGCGTCCGCCTTGCCCGTGGCCCTATAATGGGAGCGTCATGCAAGTTATTGATACACGCACAACTTCGGCGCGGGAGATCCGCGCAAGGCTCACCCGCTCCGCATCGCTCGGTGATGCCGCGAAAGAAGCCGCCGTCCGGGATATCATCGAGGATGTCCGCGCGCGCGGCGACGAGGCCCTGCTCGATTACGGCCGTCGATGGGATTGCCCCAAACTGGAAACCCTTCGCATCACGCCGGAAGCCATCGCCGCCGCCCATGCCGCGTGCGATCCCACCCTGCTTGAAACGATGCGGGGCTCAAAGGCGAACATCGAGCGATTCCATCGCCAGCAAATGCCCCGATCATGGTTTGACGGCGCACAGGATGGAATCATCCTCGGCCAATTGGTCCAGCCTGTGCACACCGTCGGCCTCTATGTCCCCGGCGGTACGGCAGCCTACCCCAGTACGGTGCTGATGACGGCGGTCCCTGCCCTCGTGGCCGGCGTGAGCCGCATCATCATCTGTACCCCGCCGGACAAGAGTGGTCAGGTTAACCCGCTGGTCCTCGCCGCCGCCCACGAGTGCGGCATTTCGGACGTCTTCGCCGTCGGCGGCGCGCAGGCGATCGGCGCGATGGCCTACGGCACGGAGACTGTCCCGGGCGTCGACGTGATCTGCGGGCCCGGCAACATCTACGTCTTGCTGGCCAAGAAGATGGTCGTCGGCAGCGTGAACATCGAGAGCCTTCCCGGCCCGAGCGAGATTTGCGTGGTCGCCGACGACACCGCCAATCCGCGCTTCGTTGCCGCGGATATGCTCAGCCAGGCAGAGCATGGAGGCGTGGGCGCGAGCAGCGCGGCCGTGCTCATTACTCCGTCAAGGGCTCTCGCCGATGCCGTGCAGGCCGAGCTGGCACGCCAGGCCGCCACACAGAGCCGCCGCGCCATCCTGGAACAGGCGCTCGAAGAGGCCGGGCTCATCGTCATCACCCGCGACGTGGATGAGGCGCTCGACCTCGCCAACCTGATGGCGCCGGAACACCTCGAACTGGAGATCGAAAACGCCTGGAACCGCCTGAGCAAGGTTCGAAACGCGGGCGCCATCATGATCGGCCCGTGGAGCACTGAGCCGGTTGCCGACTACTGGGCGGGGCCAAGCCACGTGCTCCCCACGAGCGGGACCGCTCGTTTCTACGGCCCACTGAGCGTGGACATCTTCCTGAAAAAATCGAGCATTGTCTGCTACGACGAGGCACGCCTCCGCGAGGCCGCTCCAAACGTTATCCGGTTCGCCGAAGCCGAAGGGCTTGATGCCCACGCCAACGCCGTGCGCGTTCGGGTGGAGGATCCGGCGTGACCGATCTCGGAAACGGAATCTGGGCCTCGGACACCGCTCTGCGCCTCGGTCCAAGCGTGGACGCCATCGTTTTCGACGTGGATGGGGTTCTCCTGAACGTCTCCGGCTCTTTTCGAAAATGCATTTCCGCGACGACGCAGTTCTTCCTCGCTAAGACGCTCGGCTGGGAAGGCGGCGGCGAGTATCTGCCTGTCTCCGAGACGGAGCTCTTCAAACGCGCCGGAGGATTCAACAACGACTGGTCGCTGGCGGAATGCGCCATCCTTCTGTTTCTGTGCAAGGGAACCGCCGCGGATGGGACCTCCGCCGCACTGCTCCGCGCCCTCCCGCCGAGCACGGCGGAATACACCGCCGAGATCGGCCGGCGTGGCGGCGGCGAGGATAACGCCGTAGCCTGCCTGACCGACGCCTTCCCGGCGGACATCATCCAAATCGCACGCGCGCTCTGGGACAAGGATGTCATCGATCGCATCTTCATGGAGATGTACGCCGGGCGAACCCACTGCAAGCGCGTATACGGCTTCGAGCCGACGCTCGTGGACCAGGAGCGTGGCGAGCTTCTGAACGAGACTGTGCTGCTCGACACGCCCGCACTCACGGACCGGTATCGCTACGGAATCGTCTCCGGACGCCTACGGGGCGAACTCGATGTCGCGCTCGAAATGACCGGCCTTCGCGGCCTGATCGATAGGGCGGCGACGATGACCGCGGACGATGGACTGCATAAGCCCGATCCGAACGGCCTGATCGTTCTCGCTGATCGCATGAGTTTTGCTGCCGCTGCGTTCGTCGGCGATACCCTCGACGACATGCGGACGGTTCATAATTACAGGAAGGTTCGCACCGAGCCGGGCTATCTGGCCTGCCAGGTTCTCAGCGGGCCCGCGGGAGAAGCGAACCGGCAGTTTTTCGCCGATCACGGCGCCGACGTCGTAGCGCCGGACGTTAATGCCCTGATGCGTTGGTTTGAATCGCTGTGAAAGAGTCGGCGGACTCCTGATTCGAAGTCGGCCTTCGCCGACTGAGAAATCAAACTCACGTACCCGGAACTCGGAACTCGGAACTAACAACCATGTCACGAACCGCAACAGTCGAACGAAACACCAAGGAGACGCAGATCCGCCTGTCCATTGACCTGGACGGCAGGGGCAGCGCTTCCGTCAATACCGGGGTGGGCTTCCTGGATCATATGCTCACGCTCTTTGCGCACCACGGACGGTTCGACCTGCAGATCACCGCAAAGGGTGATCTGCATGTTGACCCGCACCACACGGTGGAGGATGTGGGCATCACGCTGGGCCAGGCGGTTGCCAATGCGCTGGGCGACAAGGCCGGCATCTTGCGCTACGGCAACTTCACGGTCCCGATGGACGAAGCGCTGGTCATGTGCGCACTGGACCTCAGCGGCCGGCCCTATCTCATGCTGGACGTCAGCCTGCCCGCCACTCGGCTCGGCGAAATGGATACCGAACTTGTGGAGGACTTCTTCCAGGCAGTGGCGAACAACGCCCTGATGAACCTGCACATCCGTCAGTTGAGCGGGCGCAACACCCATCACATTATCGAGGCCGGTTTCAAGGCCTTTGCCCGCGCCCTCGACGCCGCCGTTCAGCTCGATCCCCGTGTAGAAGGGATCCCCAGCACGAAAGGTACGATCTAGGGGCTGAGGGGCAAGAGCTGAGGGCGGTGATTTCATGTCTCAACCCCCAGCCCGCAGCCCTCGGCCCTCAGTCTTATGGATATCGCAATCGTTGACTATGGCGTTGGCAACCTGCGCAGCGCGCAGAAGGCCATCGAGCACGGCGGACACGAAGCCGTGATCACCGCGGACGCGGCTGTTCTGCGCGCGGCCCCGCGCATCATCCTGCCCGGCGTGGGCGCGTTCGGCGCGGCCATCACCCAACTGCGTGAGTCGGGGCTCGATGACGTCGTCATGGACGCAGCGCGAAGCGGCAAGCCTGTGCTCGGAATCTGCCTCGGCATGCAGCTCCTCTTGTCGAAGGGGTACGAACTCGGCGAGTGGGACGGTCTCGGCCTCGTGCCTGGCGATGTGGTGAAGTTCGACGCGCCCGGCCTGAAGATTCCGCAGATCGGCTGGAATACCATCGAGCCAACCGGCACGTCACCGCTGTTGAACGGGGTAGACGACGGCATGATGTTCTACTTCGTCCACTCGTTTTACTGCCGTCCCGCAGACGCTGCGGCGATCGGCGGAACGACCGAATTCGGCGGACCGTATTGCAGCGTGATCGCTTCAGGCAATATCCATGGCGCCCAGTTCCACCCGGAAAAGAGCGGCAAAGCAGGGCTTCGCTTCCTCAAGAATTTCGCGGAGTTGCCCTCATGACCGTGATTCCCGCGATCGATATTCGTGGCGGACAGTGCGTCCGCCTGCACCAGGGCGACTACGCTCAGGAAACCGTTTACGGCGCCGACCCGGTGGAGATGGCCCTCCGATGGGAAGCCGAGGGCGCCGAGCGCCTCCACGTGGTCGACCTGGACGGCGCGCGAGACGGCGAGGGGATGAACCGCGCGATCGTGGGCCGTATCGCGGCCGCGTTGAAGATTCCAGTTCAGACCGGCGGCGGCCTCCGCAACGCGGATACAATCCAGATGATGCTGGATGCCGGCGTTCAGCGCTGCATCGTGGGGACAACCGCGGCGGTTGAAAGCGATGCGACGCGCTCGCTGTTTGAGCGCTTCGGTGACGCGCTGATTCTCGGACTGGACGCGCGCGACGGCTTAGTGGCCATCAGGGGCTGGCGCGAGGTCACGGATCAGACAGCCGTTGAGTTTGCCCGTCAGATGGTCGGCATCGGGGCCCGCCGAATCATCTACACCGATATCGCGCGGGATGGCGCGCTCACAGGCCCGAATCTGCCCGCCCTGGGAGCGATGGCAGGGGCATCCGGCGTGCCAATTATCGCCAGTGGCGGCGTGAGTACGCTGGAGGACATCCGCGCGCTGAAGGAACTGGAACCGCTCGGTGTCGAGGCCGCCATCACCGGCAAGGCGATCTATGTGGGCGCGTTCTCTCTACGGGACGCCATCGCTGCCGGAACATAGGAACAACCACAAAGACACTAAGACACAAAGGGCGAGTGGTGAGGACTGGGCGCAGATAGTGGGCGAGGTGCAACACTTCGAATGGTCGCCATTCTACGGAGAGTTTATTATCGCTTTGTGCCTTTGTGTCTTTGTGGTCATCTGCTGAAAACTTATGCTTGCCAAACGTATTATCATCGGACTCGACATCAAGGATGGCCGCGTCGTCAAGGGCACGAAATTCGTCAACCTGCGCGACGCCGGCGACCCCGTGGAACTCGCCGCGCTCTACGACGCCGAAGGCGCGGACGAGATCACCTTCCTGGACATCACCGCCAGCCACGAACGCCGCGGCCTCATCTTCGACCTGGCCCGGCGGGTCTCCGAGATGATGTTCATCCCGTTCACAGTTGGCGGGGGAATTACCACGGTCGACGATTTTGCGGGGATCATGGCGGCCGGCGCGGAAAAGGTGTTCATCAACACCTCCGCCGTGACCACACCCGAACTCATCACCCAGGCGTCCGACCGCTTCGGCGCGCAGGCGGTGGTCGTGGCGGTGGACGCGAAGGCGCGGCACGAACGAGACGAAAACGCGGAAGCGTTCGCATCCGGGTACGAGGTCTACATTCACGGAGGGCGCACTCCCACAGGGTTGGACGTGGTAAAATGGGCACAGAGGGTCGAGGAACTCGGCGCGGGTGAACTCCTCCTGACGAGCATGGAAACCGACGGAGTGCAGCAGGGGTTTGACCTGGGGATCACCCGCGCGGTCGCCGACAGTGTCGGCATACCCGTGATTGCGTCCGGCGGCGGCGGCACCCCGCAACACCTTGTGGACGGCGTCACCGAAGGGCATGCGGAGGCTGTGTTCATCGCCAGCATCGTGCACTACCGCACATATTCGATACGCGAATGCAAGCAGGCGATGCACGACGCGGACATTCCGGTTCGCTTGAAATGGTAACATACTGAGTCAACGCCTTACCGATCCCGCGCGCTGTGCCGTCTGTGTGACCCCGTAATCCTTCCAATCAATGACTGCTACATTCGCCAATATAATTGTGCGCTCCGGCGACCAGACGGCCGTCGCGGCCGCCGTGCGCCAGCTACCGCGGCGCCTCGGCGCTCTCGTGGCTCCGCCCGTGGACAAATGGACCGCGGTGTTTGACGAGGCGTCCGATCAACCGGATGAAGACCGGCTAAGCGGCTATACCGTGATGCTGAGCGCCAGGCTGAATACCGTTGCGGTCGGGTTCATGGTCTATGAGAGTGACGTCCTCCTCTACACGCTCGCCGAAAACGGAAAGCTGGTCGATCAGTTTTCCAGTTGGCCGGATTACTTCGACGAATCCCTGCCGGACAGCGAAATGGAAGCGCTGTCCGGCGATCCGAGGTGCCTGGCGCGCCTGGCGCACGTATCGCCGGCCCAGGTTAACCATATCCTGGAAGGCGAGCACGATTTCGCCGAAGAGAAACTCGCGGAGCTCGCGCGTCTGCTCGGCCTTCCTCTGAGTATCACCCACTGGGGGTACAACGATCTCCTGAATCCTGAGACTGATCAGCCCGCGGACCGCGCGGCTTTCATCGAAATAGCCCAGGCCTTTCCACTCTCGGATCCCGAGTCTTGACCGCCGATCCCTGACACCTGACACCTGACACCCATGATTGAAACAAGCACACTTAAATTTGACGACAAAGGCCTCTTAACCGCAGTCATCCAGGACGATGTGAACGACGAAGTCCTGATGGTCGGTTTTATGAATGAGGAAGCCGTTCGACGGACCCTTGAAACTCGCCGCGTGACCTACTGGAGCCGCAGCCGACAGAAATACTGGATCAAAGGCGAGACCAGCGGGTTCACACAGGAGCTTCAAAGTGCGTATTACGACTGCGACAAGGATGCCCTGCTTCTGCGTGTCATTCAGCAGGGCGCCGCGTGCCACGAGGGGTATCGTTCCTGCTTCTTCCGCCGCATCGACGAAGGCGACGAACCGGTTATCGTTGCCCCACAACTGGTCAAACCGTACTAGAGGGCCCTATCAGGTAGCGCCGGCATCGGCGGAACACCCCTTCGAATCATGGATAGTCAGCATATAAATGATGCGGTTCGCGAGTTCCTGGGAGACAGTGCTCCAGCCTCGGAACTGCGCCTTTGGCGCGAGGCTCTGGAACAGCGCCTGAACCGCCTGCGCGCCGAGGCGGCCCAGGACCCGCAAACACACGAAGCGTTGCGCCTGAAGATCGCCCACCTTGAAAAGCAGGTGCATGCCCTGATGGAGGAGGAAGCGATCTCCGGTTTCGTGGAAGAAACCGTCCGCGCTTCCGTCGCCGATGTGGGCGGGGGCAGGATAGATCGCGGGTCGAAGGAGTCCGAGGTGCCACCCTGGGCCGATTTCGACGTGGATGACATCCCTGACAACTCCTGATCGCAGGCTCGAGCTCACTGCCCCGAACGCAATTGGAATGAAGGCCAACCCCTGATGCCGCAAGCCGCCGTCATGATCGAGCCGAATCGCCTGGAGGTTCGCGAGTTGCCCGCTGCAACGCCCGAACCCGGTGGTATTGTGCTGGACACCGTCCTGAGTGAGGTGTGCGGGACCGACGTCCATCTTCTCCACGGCCGGCTGTCCGGAGTCCCCTACCCGATCATCCCCGGCCACGTTTCGGTCGGGCGCATCGCCCACATTGAGGGCGCCGCGTCGGACGTTGAAGGCGTTTCGCTGATCGCCGGCGACATTGTCACGTTTCTCGACGTTCACGGCACGTGTGGGAAGTGCTGGTACTGCCAGGTGGCCCAGGCGTCCACCCGCTGCCCGGAGCGCCGCGTGTACGGCATCACGATGAGCGCGAACGACGGCCTGCTGGGGGGCTGGAGCGAGCAGATATACCTCAAACCCGGCACGCGCATCCTGCCGCTCGGCTCGGCCTCTCCGGAGGCCTACATGGGCGGCGGCTGCGGGTTGGCCACGGCCCTCCACGCCGTTGAGCGCGCCGAGATCCGTTTCGGCGACACCGTGCTGATACAGGGCAGCGGCCCGGTGGGGCTCAACGCGCTGATCCTTGCCCGTCTCAAGGGGGCAACGCGCCTCCTGATGATCGGCGGCGGCGCGGATGAACGCCGCGATATGGCGCTCCGACTCGGCGCCGACCTCTGGCTGGACGTGTTCCACACCACTGAATCCCAGCGCGTACAGGCCGTGCGGGACGTTACGGGCGGGCGAGGGGCGGATGTCGTCATAGAAGCGTCCGGCAATCCGGCCGCCGTGCCGGAAGGCATGCGACTGACGCGCGATGCCGGCGCGTACATAATCGTGGGGCAGTATACGGACAACGGCGGCGCCGCGATCAACCCCCATCTGGACATCAACCGGAAGCACCTCCGCATCCAGGGCGTCTGGGGCTCCGACTACAGCCACGTCCACCGGGCGCTGAAGATGATGCAAAGGTACGAATCCGAAGTCCCGTGGTCGGACTTCCTGACGAAGACCTACACTCTGAATGAAATGAACGAGGCTCTGGCCGACGTTGAGCGCGCGGCCGTCATCAAAGCCGCCGTCAAACCATAGGAGGAAATGGAGAAATGAGGAAATTTCCGAACCATTTCCCCGTTTCCTCATTTCCTGGTCACAGAATCAAGGCTCAATTTTCATATCTCAATTCTAAAATCCATGCCCTATTTCGCACGCATTTTCTCACCTTCGGATGCCGTCCCGCCGCTGGACAGCATCCGCATCCTCGCGGGCCAGTTTGCCGCCACCCTGACTACCTCGGACGACGAGGACGACTGGGAGACCGCCGAACTCCTCTACGATGATGAAAAGAAGCCGGTAGAGTTAGAGCGTTACCTGCCCGCAACCGACGGCCTGTTCGAAGAAGACATCAACGATTTCAGGGCTACGCTGGAATCGATTGACGAGGAGGCCGCCGCAAACGTTCTGAACGCCATCCAGGAGTGCCGCCAGATCATCGCGTTCCGAGTGCTGGACGATGCCGAAGACACCGTCTGGGGACCACTGAATGCAGCCATGGACGCTGTTTGCGGCGCCGTCGGAGGCCTCGCCCACGCCGACGGCGAAGGCTTTTATGACAACCGGGAACTAATTCTGCCGATGGACTGATGCGGAAACGATGAAGTACGAACGATGAACGATGAACGCCGAGAGGACTCCGGACATTCATCATTCTGACTTCATCATTTGCGCTTTGTGTTTCCGTGCATTTGTGGTAATTCGCTGAAAGGGTACGCCGAAAATGCGAAATTCATCGGAAAAGATCGCCCCACAAGCGGTCATCATCCGCGATTTCCACGATCTCAGCGGGCGAACGCGTCTCCGCTGCACCTGGGCGATGGAGCGCGCGCTTCTCGAGATCGCCGTCGCCAGCCACGCTCACGAGGGTCACGGCGCCTTTCAGGGCCGCAAATACCCAAACACGACCGAGGATCACGTGGCGCAGGCCTTGGGCCTGGATGCCCGCGCGGAGCGGCAGCAGCGCCAGACGTGGATCGATGACGTCCGAGGATACGCCGAGGCCGCCATCGCCGGCAAAGCGCCCGGTTTCGCGGTTGACAAGGACGGCAACCCCCTCTTCGGAATCGGGATTTTCCGTTGGCTGGAGGTCGAGCCCCGTGACGTTCTCATCGGCCTCGCCCTCGGCGGCCTGCGCGACAACCCCACTTGGCGCCGCAAGGCGCAGGAAATCTACAACATCGAGATCGGCTACGGCGAAGCGCACCCGGTGAACATCCCCGCGATGGAAGCGGTGGGATTGGACGGCTACTCGCTATCCCAGGAGGCTCATGAGAAGGATCTGCAGGACCTTCGCGCAAAGGGAGTCATCCTGCCGGATAGCACGGAGCAGGGCGGCGATGTCCAGAGCATGTACGTGCGCTACCAGACCGGGCCCGGTGCATCCGATGATGCCGCCGTTCTGGCCGCTGGATTGCTGTACGGCGTCGGCGCCGCGGTCGGCTCCTACCTGGCCGATGCCATCGACACGCTGGAAAAGTACACGCCTACGCACGCGGACCAAGACGACGCGATCGCGGAAATGATCCGGGAGCGCATGCCCGATCTGGTGACCGACGCCCAAGTGGTCCACCTCACTTTCCTCGCCTCCACCCCGCCGGATATGCTGGACACCCTTCCCGACAGCACCATGCGCCACTTCCTGCAGGAGGACCCGGGCGTGGATCAGTCGATACTGGAGAGCCACTTCCTCTACCTGACCGGCCGCCCCTGGCTGCCGATGCACATGGGCCACTATCCGCTGATGAACAACGAAGAACTGTACCGCTACGTGGAAGACCGGGTGGGGCAAAACAAGACGCCGAAGTAGGGGGCAGGTGTCGGACAGCAATGATGCCTGCTGACTACTGTCTGCTGACTACCGCCTACTGCCTCCTCCGCGGGTAGTTCTCCAGTCATACATGCTATACTCACAGTACTATGAGCACGTCTGAAGAACCGCAAATTGTCGCTGATACCGTTGTCCCCCTGGACGACTGTGATAAGTCGCTGTTGAACGCCCTGCAGTGGGAGTTCCCACTCGCCGAGCGGCCTTTCCAGGCCATAGGCGCGGCCGTAGGGCTGCCGGAAGAAGAGGTGCTGGCGCGGATCGAGCGCTTGCGCCGCGACCACGTGATCCGCCAGATCTCCGCCATCTTCGACAGCCGGCGCTTGGGCTACAAGTCTTCGCTGGTGGCAATGGCGTTTCCGAAGGACCTTGAGGAGCGCGCTGTTCAGATCGTGAATGCGCATCCAGGCGTTTCGCACAACTACCAGCGCAACCACGCGTTCAACATGTGGTTCACGCTCACCATCCACCCCAGCATGGACCTCGAAACCGAGATGAACCGCCTGGGCGATGCGGCGGGCGCAACATCCAGCCGCCTTCTTCCGACAATCAAGCTTTACAAGATCAACGTGAAGCTGGATATGAGCGGTGATGCCAGCGCAACGGATAAAGAGGAAACCGCCTACGTGAAGCCGACGGGCGAATTGAAGCCCATCACCACCGAAGACATCTTCGCCATCCGCGAACTCCAATTGGATATGCCGACCGTCGTGGAGCCGTTCGCGCCGATGGCGGAACGCCTCGGAGTGACCGTGCCTGCGCTTCTGGAGCGCGCCCAAACATTCCTCAACAACGGCCGCATGCGCCGGTTCGCAGCGGTGCTGCACCATCAGTCGGCGGGATTCACCCATAACGCGATGAGCGTATGGAAGGTGCCGGACGAAAGCGACATCGAGCGCTGTGGGCGAATCATCGCCGGGTTCCGGTCCGTCAGCCACGCCTACCGCCGCCCAACCTACCCGGACTGGCCTTACGCGCTGTTCGGCATGATCCACGGCCGGAGTTACGAGGATTGCCACGCGGTGGCGGACGCCATCAAGGCGGAGACGGGATTGGCTGAGTACGACCTGCTGTTCAGCACGCGGGAATGGAAGAAGATACGAGTGCAGTATTTCGTCGAATCCGATTTGACGCTGGACCAGATGCTGCAGACCGCAGCCTGATCCGAACCAGCGAAGGCTCTCAACCGCGCGGTTGAGAGCCTTCAACGTTGTCCATCCACACTCGAAACTAGAACCGCTTGCTAACGGCGTTCCAGTCAACGACGTCCCACCAAGCCTTCAGGTAATCCGGCCGGCGATTCTGGTAGCGCAGGTAATAGGCGTGCTCCCAGACGTCGTTCAGCAGGATCGGCGTCAGGCCGTCGGAGATCGGCGTGTCCTGGTTCGCGGTGGAGATGATGCTCAGTTTGCCCGCGGAGTCCTTCACCAGCCAGACCCAGCCGCTGCCGAATCGCTTCACGCCGGCGTCGTTAAACTTTTCCTTGAACGCATCAAATCCGCCAAAAGCGCTGTCGATGGCGCCGGCCAGCGCACCGGTCGGCGCTCCGCCGCCGTTGGGGCCCATGCTCTCCCAGAACAGGATGTGATTCACGTAGCCGCCGCCGTTGTTCTTCACGGCCGTGCGGATGTCTTCCGGGACGGCGGACAGGTTCTTCAGCAGGTCCTCGGCGCTCTTGCCTGCCACTTCCGCACGCCCCGCTATGGCAGCATTCAGGTTGTTCGTGTAAGCCGCATGGTGCTTATCGTGATGGATTTGCATCGTGAGTTCGTCAATGGCCTTCTCCAGCGCGTTGTATGCGTAAGGCAATGGTGGTAGTTCAAACGGCATTTCATTCTCCTTGGCGTTTCGGGCCTTAAGGCCCCAACTCGAGCGCCCCTTCCCAGTGGGACGTTTGGTTTTGTTGTAATACTAACCCCCGAAAACGCCGAACCGTTCCCTCAGACGTACCTTAACCCGCCGCATCCATCGCTCAGAAAGCGCTCTCAATGAGCGTCTTGCCCGGGTTCGGAGGCTCGGGAACGGCCTCTCTGGGGGGCACATTATACGACTCGAGAACGAATCTGCCATCGCGCAGGATGACGGTCGTGACCGAAGCGTTCCCGATGCGCATCCTATGGTGAGCGGCCACAGGAGCTCCCAGCACCCAGGCCGTGAACACCTTGATGGGGCCGCCGTGCGCCGCAACGACGACCGTCTCATCCGCATGGTCGGCGGCAATCTGCTCTATAGCGCCGACGATCCGATCCTGGAGGGCATCGTAATCCTCGGCGCCATCCGGCGTCACCCAATCGCCGGCCTGAAGCCGAGCGTAATTCGCCGGATCATCGGCAGCCAGTTCCGGCATGCTGCGGCCTTCCCACGCGCCCCAGCAGCGCTCCCGCAGCGCCGGGAGGATCTGCACGGCCAGCCTGTGCGGCGCGGCGATCATATCCCCTGTGACCCTGGCGCGACTGAGGTCGCTGGCGTATACCGCCGATATGCCCTCTTCGGCAAGCTCAGCGGCGGTCAACTGGACCTGAGCCCTGCCTGCGGCGTTCATCGGGATGTCTGAATAACCCTGAACGCGGGCATCCGCGTTCCAGTCCGTCTCTCCGTGTCTCACTATCAGCAGTCGTGTCAATGATTCCTCTCTCTCATGCGTCCCTTTCCGGGACGTTCGGCAGACCCGTTCCGTCCGTCCGATGCCTCATCGTGCCCGCATGGACCGCAATGGCCTCGGCCAGGCTGTACACAGGAGCGCGCACCGCCGCCGTCAGCGATGGCCAGTCGACCTTCTCGATCACACCCATAGCCACGCAGAACCCGTGTGGACCGATGAACCCGAGGCTTCGCCCCGCCCAGAACGCGCAGTCGAACGTCACTGCGGAGCGAACCCCGAATTCCGCCGCCACCTTGTCCAGCGAATGTCGCGGCGGTCCCAATGTCCAGAATGCCACCGAAGCGGCTCCGCGTTCCGCGTGGAGAACCGGGCAGCCAAGCAAAGGCGACGCGATCCGATGGTCGGTGCTCGTGAGTGGGGTTCCGAAGCCCAGGCGTGTGCCGCGCAGGAGTTTGTCCGTAAGCGGAACCTGGTGCCGCCGGGCGTCGGCGAAATACCTCGCCAGCTTCGACGCGCGGCGAGCGGCCCGGAGACCGGGCGGTTTCGGCCGCACGCCGGAGGCTACCTCGGTGCGCACCACCGGCGCTCCGATCCCGGACAGCCATCGTTCCAGTTCATCGCGTCGCTGGATCGCCAGAACCGCACCCGGACGCAGCGCGTCCACCAGGAAGCGACTCAGCCCATGGCCCGAAGGCGTGTTCACGAACGACGGCGTGTCCACCAGCACCAATTCCGCGCCCAGTTCGATCGCTCTCTCCGCAAGCCGCAAGGCCCCCGTAACGACTTCCACCATCGACGGAAACGGCGTCGTGGCGCCCACATACCACTGCGCGCGAATCCTCCACTCACTGACTGGTTTGTCCGGTGCCGCCTCGCAAAGGTCCATCATGCCCGGCGGCCCGACCTCGGACTGGCCCACGTCCAGGTCCAGCACCATGACCTGCCGGCCCGTGTCAGCCTGTTGCGCCGCCAACGAGGCGATCCGCGACGACTTGCCGGTGTCGGAGGCGCCGATGGCGAGGATCACGCCGTCCGCGGCGACGGCCTCTTCGATTGTCGATGGAACTGGAACAATCATCGGGATGACCACGTCATGGTGGATAGAACAAGCAACGCTGTTGGAAGGAGAATATCCATGCTGAAACGATTCGTCGGATTCGCGGTTTGCGCGCTTCTTCTCGGCGGTGTGTACACTTGGGCCCGCTCGGCGGCGCGCCTTGAGGGCAGCGGTTCCGCGCAGGTCACCTCGACCATCCTGGCTGCCTTTCAGGCGGCAAATATGGGCCGCGTGTCCGAAGCCATGGACGCTGTTTCCTCCGACTACAAGGATAGCACGGGCCTGAACCGCGACCGCCTCTGGTTACTGCTCCACCGCGCCGCCGATAACAGGCAGTTGTGGGACGTGACCGCGCGCAAGATCACACCAACGGTCGATGGCCGCGATGCCAGCGTGGAATTGCTGGCGGCGGTAAATATCGACGGTGAACCGACGCAGCGCACCTATCCGCTTACGCTCAGCATGCGGCTTGAGGACACGCACGTGTGGGGCGTCATTCCCACCCAGCGCTGGCGCGTCGTCTCCGTCGGAGGACTGCCGGACGAACTCCTGAGCCTGGGAGACTGACGGGACCGCAGCGCGGCATCCCCACCCTCCGGAGGGCGGCGCAGCATCGCCGTCCTCCGGACTGCACTCCGGGCATCCGTCAAGGTATGGACGGTGATACGTGTTGGTCACGTTCCACCCCATCGGCTGAAGCCGAATGGGGGCGCCACCGCGCCGTTAGAACGGCGAACGTGTGGGGCATTAGGCACCGCGGTCTCTCACCGCTATTCAGACACGCACCCATTGAGCGCGCGAACTTGCCAACGCGCCAATCGGGTGATATACTTCTAGAGGCGCCGCCGCTCTGGGGGCGCCTGTTTTGCCAGAGTAGCTCAGTTGGTTTAGAGCACGCGGTTCATACCCGCGGTGTCGGGGGTTCAAGTCCCTCCTCTGGTACCAGACCTGTGTTCAGGAGCGCCGGCGTTCTCGCCGGCGCTTTTTGGCGTATGGACGCGTGAGTTGCATTGCCACGCTCTCCCTTAGCGTGCCACCTTAAAGGTATGAAGATCCTCTGTATCGGGCTGGCGGTCGCGAGCGCGGGTGCCGCGGTCCACGCCGGCGAGCCGTCGATCCCCCTGCAGTCGGCCCTGCGCACACGAGGGACGGGCTCCATTGTTGCCCTGGATGGCCTCGACCCGCTCACCACAGCCACCATTGCCGTGGACCGTGCGGTTTCTCCCGGCAAGATGATCTACTGCGGCAGTCCTGAATATTGCCCGGGCAGCGGCGTCCTCTACCGCGACACGTTCACCACCGACACGGACGTACGGCTCTATCTCTACCACGTGAACGCGTCGAAGAGGCCGATGCGCTTCAGCATCGTGCTCGAACCGGTCGGCGGACCGGCGGTCGTCGACGTGAAGAACTCCATCGTAATCGGCCCCAGCATTGACTATTTCTCCGTCGGCCGCCTCTCATCGTTCATCCAGTTGGGCCGGCCCGTGCCGCGCGAACCGCGTCGCATAAGGGTCGACGGGATCACGCTCCTGGACGAGGATCTCGACCGAAGGGTATGCCCACCGGGGCGGACGGAACCGCTGGTTCACAGCCTCCACGATTTGCGCGTGGTGAGCGGAACGGTTCGCGTGAGCTCGGTCGCGGTTGAGGAAAGAGCGGACACGGTCGCCCGGTTCCCCACGCTGACACTGCTGAGCCGCGACAAGAATCACGACCGGGGCACATACGACGGCCTGACCATCAGGCTCAACGCCATCGATACGTATTCCACGGCGGACGGCGTGCGGCACCTGCGGCTGGCGGACGGGAAAACCGATGGGTGGCTGCCCGGGGGGGACGCAACGCTGAAGACGGATGAGCCGTATCGCGGCGCCTATGGCGTTATCTACCGCGTTCACCTGAGATTGGCCTCGCCGGACGGCCGAAGGGTTGCGCTGGTTCTGAACCCGCGCGGCGGCGGCTTGGGTGGCGCCGTTTCCGTTGAGACGCCGGGGCACGGCCGATCCACCGGCTACACCCCGGACCTGGGTCTGGGCACCGTGAACGCGAAGGAAGAGGCGGTTATCCTGGGCAAGTGGAACCCGCGCGTCACCCCCGAAGTTACCATAGTGTGGACGCCGCCCGGCGCGGCGAGCCTGCCCGTAGAGTGGCTGCTGATTCCGTATTGAGGGCCTGGAGGGAAGGGCTGAGGGCCGAGAAGTGAGAATTGAGCCCCCTGGCCCAGAGGTCACTCTCGCAGCGTTATATTCCTGTCTCCCGCCTCCTGACTACCGTCTCCTGACTACAAACCATGAAATTGTTCGGAAATAAGAACGGACCGGCGCCCGAAGCGCCGGCGGTGACCGAAAACGCGGTGTTGAACGCGCTTCGCGGCGTGATCGACCCCGACCTGCATCGTGACATCGTGGAACTGGGCTTCATCAAAGACCTGAATATCCACGAGGGCACGGTCGGGTTCACGGTAGAGCTCACCACGCCCGCCTGCCCGGTAAAAGAGAAATTGAAGTCCCAGGCGCACGATCTGGTGGCGGTCATCCCGGGCGTGACGCAGGTGGATGTTCACATGACGGCGCAAGTACGGCAGAGCATGGACCCGTGGTCGCAGCGCGCGCCGGTGCCGGGTGTGCGGAACATCGTGGCGGTAGCATCCGGCAAAGGCGGCGTTGGCAAGAGCACCGTGGCCGTCAACCTGGCGGTGGCGTTGGCCCGGCAGGGCGCCCGTGTCGGCCTCATGGACGCGGACATCTATGGCCCCAGCATCCCGATGATGATGGGCGCCCAGGATGCGCACGTCATGGGCGACGCCGAGGGGCATATCATGCCGCTGGAGGCGCACGGGGTGAAGATGGTTTCGATCGGATTTATCCTCGGCGAGAATGCGCCCGTGGTGTGGCGTGGGCCGATGGTGGGCAAGGCCGTGACCCAACTGGTGCGCGAATGCGTCTGGGGCGAGCTTGACTATCTGATTATCGACCTGCCGCCCGGCACCGGCGACGCGCAGTTGAGCCTGGCCCAGTCCGTACCGGTGTCGGGCGGGGTGATCGTGACCACCCCCCAGGACATCGCGCTTCTCGACGCCACGCGCGGCCTGAGCATGTTCCGTGAGGTGAAGGTTCCGGTGCTGGGCATCATCGAGAATATGAGCTACTTCGCGTGTCCGCACTGTGGCGAGAAGACCAACATCTTCAGCCACGGCGGCGGCCGCGAGGCGGCGGAGCGGATGAAAGTGCCGTTCCTGGGCGAGATCCCGCTGGACGTGGACGTCCGCATTGGAGGCGACACGGGAATGCCTATTGTGGCGGCGAAACCCGGGAGCCCTCAGGCGGTGGCGTTCATGGAACTTGCGTCGAAGGTCGCCGCGGCGGCGAGCATCGCCGCCATGGACCTGCATGTCCAGAGCGAGGGCTTCATCCCTCTCAACACGCTGGTTGGCCCGCGGGCGAAGTGAGCCCGGAGTGGAAGCAGTGAGGCAGGGAAGCGTCGCATGCGCGCGGCGCTACGGGCTACTATGAGTGTACTTTAACCGGCGAAAGGAGCCCCGTCCCATGCACATCCATTGGCGGCGTTGCGTTTGCCTGCTCGTAGGGCTGGGCGTCATCACTACATGCCGCGCGGCGGCGCCCAGACACCGCTGGGTTTACCTGAGCACCAACCTCCAGGTGGCCGATAACGTGGGAGTGGCGGAAGGAATCCTCCGCCGCGCCAAGGCGGCAGGGTACAACGGTGTGGTCCTCTCGGACTACAAACTGAACCGCCTGGATTCGGTCCCTCCACAGTACTTCGACAACGCCAGGACCTTCGCGAAGACCGCGGCGGCGCTGGGGTTCGACGTCTATCCCGCCGTCTGTCCCATCGGATACTCAAACGGCCTGCTCAGCCACGATCCCAATCTTGCCGAAGGCCTCCCCGTGAAGGACGCGACATTTGTCGTGAGCGGGCGAGAAGCCGACGTGGTCTCTACAAACCTCCTATCGAACGGCGGCTTCGAGGCGGTTCATGGCGACAAACTCGACGATTGGACCATGCAGGACGCTCCGGGCGTCGTCTCGTTTTCTGATTCGAGCGAGCATCACGGAGGCGCCCGGTCGATCCGCATGACAAATATCGGCGCCGGTGATCCTCAGGCCGGGCACGGGCGACTGATGCGCACCGTTCCCGTGAAGCCGTTCCGGCAA
Organism: Armatimonadota bacterium; assembly: GCA_036504095.1. Lineage (NCBI taxonomy): Bacteria > Bacillati > Armatimonadota > Armatimonadota bacterium. The sequence goes on from DASXVS010000048.1 coordinate 118,667, forward strand.
TACCATGTCTCGGTCTGGATCAAGACCAAGGACTATGATTCACCCGGTGAAACCCGTTGTACTGTCCTCACGGCCGCCGGAGCGGAGTTGACGTTTCCAGGCTGGAGCATCGCGCCAACGCAGGATTGGACCGAATACCACGCGGTCTTCAACAGCCTCGCCAATACCAGCGTGAATGTCTACTTTGGCGTCTGGGGCGGCAAGCACGGGTCTATCTGGTGGGACGACGCCCGCGTTGAGGAGGTCGGCTTCCTGAACGTGCTGCGACGCCAAGGGTGCCCGCTGACCGTCAAGGGCGAGGACGGGACCCCATACTCCGAAGGCTCGGATTTCGACGTTGTGAAGGACGAGAGAATGGGAACGGTACCGTGGCCGGGGGAGTACGAGGTGTACCATACTCCGCCCCATTTACGGCTGCTCCGGGGGTCACGCATCAAGGATGGACAGATGCTGAAGGTGAGTTTCTACCACGCGGTAACGATTTACGGTGGGCAGGTCTGCTCCTGCTTGTCCGATCCAAAGGTGTACACCCTTTTGGCCGATCAAATACGGCGCGTGAACGACCTTTTCCACCCGAAGGGCTTTCTGATGTCGCACGACGAATTACGTGTGGCCAACTGGTGTGAAACCTGCCTCAAGCGCAAACTGACTCCCGGTGAACTCCTTGCCGACAATGTGAAGCGTTGCGCGGCGATGATCCGGAAGGCCAGCCCGAAAGCGGAACTGTACGTATGGTCGGATATGTTCGACCCGTACCACAACGCTCGGGATAAGTACTATCTGGTCAATGGCGCCCTGCTCGGTTCGTGGCGGGGCCTGGATAAGGGCGTAGGTTACGTTAACTGGAACTTCGACGCCCGGGCCAAAAACGCGGCATGGATCAACAAGCGGGGGAACAAACAAATCCTGGCGGGTTATTACGACGGCAAGCCGGAGAGCATCAAGACGTGGCTGAACGATATTCGCGGCGTTTCAGGCGTTGACGGCGTGATGTACACAACGTGGCAGAACCGATACGACGACCTTGAGGCGTTCGCCAAAGCGGCCTGGTGAAATGCTAAGCGGTGAGCGACCAACGATGAATCCCCTATCGGGACTCATCGTTGATCGCTCACCGCTGAGCGTTTATTTAGTCGGCGACGAACGGGATCAGCGCGATCTCGCGAGCCCGCTTGATGGCGACGGCAACCATTCGCTGGTGCTTGGCGCATGTGCCGGTAACGCGGCGCGGCAGGATCTTGGCGCGGTCGTTCACGTGGCGGCGCAACCGCGCGATGTTCTTGTAGTCGACAGTGTCAACTTTGTCCACGCAGTACGCGCAGAACTTGCGATGGCGGGTGCCTTTGAAAGGCTTCGGGCCGCCTCCGCGTCCCTGTCGGGGACTTGGTCTCATTTTCGGTTTCTCCTTGGGCTATCGGGCAAGCCTCGCCGGGCCTGCCGAAGAAAGCGCCGGTTAAGGCGCGTGTGTTATTGATCGGCGAACGGATCGCCGTAATCGGGCTCATCGGACGGCGCCGCCGAGGCCGATGTGGCCGCGGGGCGTTCTGCGGCGCCGGTTGGCTGCGGCCGGTTGCCATAGGTGGGCGGCGCTTCGCCGGGTTCGCGCGGGGCGCGATCTTCGTCCCTCGGGCTGTCGACAAATTCGACACGATCCGCGACGACTTCGGCTGCGTAACGCTTGGTGCCGTCCTGCGCGACCCAATTGCGCATTTCGAGGCGCCCTTCCACGGCGGCCCTGCGGCCCTTGTGGAAATAGTTGGAGATGAACTCCGCCTGTTCACGCCACGCCTTGATGGTGATGAAGTCCGTTTCCTTCTCACCGCTGGCGTTCTTGAAAGGGCGATCCACAGCCAGGCGGAAATCGGTGACGGCCACTCCGCTGGGAGTGTATTTGAGTTCAGGGTCGGTTGCCAGGCGTCCAATCAGGATGATTCTGTTCATTCAAACGTCTCCAAATGGCAGTATTGTTGGTTCGGCTGGATTACTCGGCCTCTTCGGCCGGGGCTGCTTCGGCCGGAGCCGCAACCGCTTCGGGCTCGGTTTCGACGGCCGGGGCTTCTTCGGAGGTGGGCTCGGCGACTTCAGCCGGGACTTCTTCGGCCGGCGATGATTCGACGACGGGCTCGGCTTCCTCGGCGGGCGTTTCGGCCGGCGCCGGGGCTTCCACTGCGGCGGGCGCGACCGGCGCGGGCGGCGGTTCCGGCATCGGCGGCATCACTTCGAGGCGGACGACGAGCGCACGCAGGATTCCGTCGGTGATGTTCAAGACGCGCTCGAGCTCGGCCGGCACCGTGGCCTCTCCCTCGAAGTGCATTACAATGTAATGACCTTCGCGTTTGTGGTTGATGATGTAGGCGAGGCGGCGCTTGCCAAGCGTGTGGGTGTCGACTCTGATGTCGGTCGCCCCCTGAGCTTCTGCCAGGGCGCGGAACCGTTCGACCAGGGCCGCGGAATCGGTTTCGGTGACGTCGGGATCGATGATATAGACGACTTCGTAGGGCCGTACAGGCATTATGTGTCCTCCCTTTGGACAATTGAGGCCTCCCGGTCGGGAAGCAGGAAGGGCGGGCGAACGGATATTCGCCCGGGTAGTTCCGTTACATGATAGCACGAGTGTCAAGGGAATATAGGCGCGCGCATTGAGAGCGTCTGCACCCTCCGCAAGAGGATTCGGCTCAGTCCAGCCGCCGGTGGAACGAACGAACACCGATGAAGAAGAGTCCGCCGCTCAGCGCGCACAACGCCAGCACCTGCGGCCATAGCGTCTCGATCCCCAGCCCCTTCAGATATACCCCGCGCACGATCTCCAGGAAATAGCGCTGCGGCACAAACGCCGAAACCCCCTGAGCCCAAGCGGGCATGGTCGCGATCGGAAAGATGAATCCGCTCAAAAGGCTCTGTGGAAGGTTGTTGAAGAAATTGAGCAATTGCGCCTGTTGCTGCGTTTTCGCCACGCTTGAAATCAGCAGGCCCAGCCCCAGCGTGGATAGCACGAACGGGATCATCGACATCGCGAGGAAAAACACGTTACCCCGGAATGGAACGCGAAACAGCAGGACCGCAAGCACAGATACGATGCTGCCGAGGCCCAGGGCCAGAACGGCGGGCGGCGTCATCTTGCCCAGCATGAATTCCCATGTGGAGAGCGGCGTCACCATGATCTGCTCCAGCGTCCCGATCTCGCGTTCACGCGCGATGCTGAGAACGGTGAGGCTGGATGCCAGGATGCTGATGAGCAGCGCCACGATGCCCGGCAGCACGAAGTTGCGGCTCTTGAGTTCCGGGTTGTACCACACCGACCTCGCCACCATCACCGAGGCGGGAGCATGCCCCCTCCGTTCGTACCACTCAGCCTGCACGTCACCCGCGTAGTTCCTCAGCGTGCCGGAAAGGTAAGCCACCGTGAGCGTCGCGGTGTTTGTGTCGCTGCCGTCCGCCACCACCTGCACCGGCGAGTTGTCGCCACGATCCAGGCGCCGCGCAAACCCTGGTGGAATCTGAATCGTCACCTGCGAACGGCCGGAATCGAGATCGTCCATCAGCCCCTTCTGCGAATCGACGGGGTGCACAATGAAGTAGCCCACGTTGCGGAGGTGGTCCACCACCTGCCGCGACGCCTGGGTGTGGTCCAGGTCAAGGTAACCCACTCGCAGGTCCTTGGGGTCGTTGGTCACGGCATAGCCGAGGACGATCAACTGAATGACCGGCGCCACGGCCAGCATGCGCAGCGTCTGGGGATCCCGCAGGTTCTGCAGGAACTCCTTGCGCACCATCGCCTTCAATCGTTGGACATCAATCATGGTGGGGGTTTCGAGTTCCGAGTTCCGGGTTTCACGTTCCGGGTTTCGAGTTCCGAGTTCCGAGTTTCGGGAGTCAGGTTTCGGGGCTCGGCCTGGCGGCTCGCGTGCTATCTGCGCGCCGCCACATAGCCAACCTTCCTGTCTCCTGCCTCCTGTCTCCCGCCTCCTAATCCAATCGTTTCACAAACCGCGTCGAAGCTCCACGCAGGAAAACCACCGTTGTGATCGCGAGCCACGCGACTTGCGGCCACAATTGCGAGATGCCCGAGCCTTTCAGGTAGATCTCACGAACAAAGATCAGGAATTGGGTAGAAGGCAGCAGCGCGGTGAAGTCATAGAGCAGCGCCGGCATGCTTTGCCGCGGATACGCGAAGCCGGACAGAAGGAGGGTCGGCAACAATGTGGCGAGGAACCCCAACTGGAGAGCGAAGGCCTGGCTTGGCGCGCGAGCGGAAATCAGGAGCCCCAGCCCCATAACCCCGGCCAGGAAAATCAGCATGCCGGACATGAGCAAGGCAAGCGAACCTACCGGAAACACACCGAACAGCACGTACCCGAACACGATCAGCAGCGTCACGTCCACCATCCCCGCGCATACGTACGGGATCAGTTTCCCGACCATCAATTCCCGCGCCTGTACCGGCGACACCACCAGCCCCTCCAAAGTGCCGACTTCGCGCTCCCGCGCCACCGTCGTCGATGTCAGCAGCGCCGCCGTGATGCTCAGGATAAGCACCAGGAGCCCCGGCACGATGTAATTGGTGCTGTTGAGTTCGGGGTTATAGAGGATGCGCGGCGCGATCGTGATGTTCGGCTGCTTCCGCATCGCTCTGGGTGCCCGCTTGAGCGCCGCTGAAGCCCCCTGTTTCGCGAGGAAATCCCCTATCTGCGCATCGGCGTATGCGATCGCCACGCCCGCCGTCGTGCTGTCGGAACCATCGTAGATCGCCTGCAACTCTGCCCTTCGCCCCGCGCTCAAATCGGAATCGAACCCCTGCGGGATCACGATGACCGCCCGCACCGTACCGTGGTTGAACAACCGTTCCACTTGAGCTTCGCCGCTCACATCGCCTACGTACTTGAGATACTCGTTCCCCTGAAGCGCCTCGCGAAGGGCTCTGCTCCGCGGGGTGTGATCCCGGTCGAGTATTCCCAACGGGATGTGCTTGAGGTCGAAGTTGATCGCGTATCCGTACAGGATTAACGTCACGATCGGTAGCAGCAGGATCACGCCGAGCGATTGCCTGTCGCGCCGGAGATGCGTCCATTCCTTGCGCGCCACCGCCCGCAGCCGCCGCCACGACCAGAGGCTTTGCCTGTCGGTCATTGCGCTGCCTCCGCGCGATCGACGCCGGCAACCAGCGCCACGAACACATCCTCAAGCGTCACTTCCACCGGCCGCACGGACTGCACCGCCACGCCGGCCTCCCGAAACCGTGCCACCCAAGCACTTGCATCCATCCCTATGGCAGGGCCGGCGTCCCGCCGGTTCTCCGCCGCATCGACGGATTTACCCGCGGTTGTCAGATGCATCGCCGCCCCGAAGAGCGCAGTTTCCTCCACGTCTCGCCAGGTCTCCGCCACGCGCATGGCATCCATCGGAGCATCGGTCGTAACCTCCAGGACCGTGTTCGGGTACTGGCTCTTCAATTCCGCCGAAGTGCCCAGAGCCACACGTTTCCCCCTGTAGATCATCACGAGGCGGTTACAGTACTCGGCCTCCTCCATGACATGCGTCGTCACGAGGATCGTCACGCCGGAATGCGCAAGGCTGTCGATCAGGTCCCAGAAACGGCGCCGCGACACTGGGTCCACGCCGCTCGTGGGCTCGTCCAGAAACAGGACGTCCGGTTCGTGTACGACCGCGCACCCAAGCGCCAGCCGCTGCTTGTACCCAACGGAAAGCGTCCGCGTGAGGCGGTCGCGGTCTTCGACCAGATCCGCCAGGTTCAGCACCACGTCGATCCGCTCGCTGAGCCGGTCCGGCGGCACCTTGTACACGCCCGCGTAGAACTGGATGTTCTCCAGCACCGACAGGTCGTTGTACAAGCTGAATTTCTGGCTCATATAGCCGATCCGCGTCTGGATCTGCTGCGCCTGTTTCACGATATCCAGGCCAACCACCGAGCCCGAACCCGCCGTCGGCGTCAGAAGGCCGCACAGCATCCGGATCGTTGTGCTCTTACCGCTGCCGTTAGGCCCCAGAAAGCCGAATATCTCGCCCTTGCACACCTCAAACGAGACTCCATCCACCGCCGCGAAATCGCCGAATTTCTTTACGAGGCCGTCCACCACGATCGCCGTCTCCGGACATGTTCGCTCAGTCATCTGCGACCGCCGTTCTGGCCGCCCGGCACGGCATGCACAGCGGCAGCCTCCGCGGCGAGGTGTACAAAGATGTCCTCCAGGCCCGGCTCCGTCGGCGATACGGACCTTACCCCTATCCCCGCGCCCTGCAATGCCGCCCGCAGGGCCGGTTCGGCCGTAAGGCCATCCACCGTCAGGACGTGCAGGAGGTCGCCGAAAAGCACGCTCTCCAACACGCCCTCGCGTCCCAGCAGCGTATCGCGCGCCGCACGCGGTTGATCGGTATCGAACACGAGGATGTCGCCGCCCGCCCGTTGTTTCAATTCCTGTGGGGTCCCTGACGCGATGATTCGTCCGTGCGACATGAAAGCCACGCGGCGGCACCGCTCCGCCTCGTCCATATAGGGAGTGCTGACCACGATTGTGACGCCTTTCCGGGGAAGGTCATACAGAATCCCCCAGAAGTCACGGCGCGAGACAGGATCCACGCCGGTCGTCGGCTCATCGAGAAACACAACCCGTGGGGTGTGCAGCAGCGTACAGGACAGCGCCAATTTCTGTTTCATCCCACCGCTGAGGTTGCCCGCAAGGCGATCTTTGAACGGTATCATCCGGCTGGCCTGCAGCAGTTCATTGGCGCTGGCCTGCCATTCTCCGTCCGGCACGGAGTACATCGCCGCCACGAACTCCAGATTCTCCCAAACGGTTAGGTCCGAATACTGGGCAAAGGTCTGGCTCAGGTAGCCGATATGTCGCTTTGCCGCCTCCGGATTGCCAAGCACATCCTCGCCGCCCACCCACGCCCGGCCCGCGTCGGGCAGGAGGATGCCGCATAAAAGGCGAAAAGTCGTGGTCTTTCCCGCCCCGTCCGGCCCAACCAGCCCGAATACCTCTCCCGGTGGAATCTCCAGGTCGAGCCCCGCGACGGCCGGCCGCCCGCGAAACGCCTTTGAGAGACCTTCCGCGTAAACCGCCTGTTCAGTTGCTCCGGTTTGGGCCATCGCTGGAATAGTGCCTTCTCACCATACGCTTCGGGCAACCGCGAGGGATGCGGGCGAGGCGCCCGCGCAACGGTCGGTGCCCTCGGCGCGCAGCCCTTTACTAGGGCTCACCGGTTCGGCAGAACCACGTGCGCCGGCATGCCTGGCTTCAGACGTCCGTCCGGGTTATCGATGGCGACCTTCACCCAGTACACCTGCTGCAGCCTTTGATCGCGGGTCTCCACGTTCTTAGGCGTGAACTCCGCTTCGGTGGCGACTTCCGTCACCTTCCCCCTGAAGGTCCCTTCGGTAACGTCCGTATCGATAGTTCCTTTGTCGCCCACTTTCACCTTCCCGAAGCTCCGGAACGGCAGGTACACCCTGACGTAGGCATGCCCAACGTCCAGCATCTTTACGATGGGCAGCCCCGCAGAGACGACTTCGCCCTCACGCGCCACAATCGTCGATATCTGCCCATCGCCTGGCGCCTTCACCAGGGCCTCGGCAAGATGCCTTTGAGCCAGGGTGACGGCCCCCTCGGCTGCCTGCCATTGCCCCTTTGCCGCCGCCACGGCATCGGCCGTGTTGCCCGCCTCAAGCAACAACAGGTTCTGCCGCGCTGCGTCAGCCTGTCCTCTCGCGGCCGCCACCGCCGCTGCCGAGGAATCCCGCAGCGTTCGTGACTGAATTCGGTCAGCCCACGCGGTCTGGGCGTTCGTCAGGGCCTGACGCGCCCCTTCCAGTTGCGCTGCGACCTGTCGGGCCTGAGCCTCCGCCGCGTCTTTCTGTTTCGAGGTGGCGGCCTTCGCCGTCTGGGCGGAAATCACGCCTTGCCTGGCCGCCAATCGGTCCTTTAGCGCACGCGTGGCGTTATCCAGTCCCGCCTTGGCCGCCGTCGCCTGGGCCTCCGCGGTGTCCAGACCGGCCTTCGCGGTGTCCAGCGCCAACCGCGAGTTGTCCATATCGCGTTTCGCGACGGCGCCCTGAGTGAACAGACCGGTGATCCGGTCGTAGTCCGCGCGAGAGGTAGCCATTGCTGTGAGGGCGCGCTCCCGTGCCGCGCGCGCTGAATCGTACTGCCCCTGCGCCGCGTCCCGCGCTTGCCGGAGTTCCGTCACAGCGTCCAGTTCCTCTTGAGCCGTCGCCAGCGTATCACCCGCCCCGGAAGCCGTCGCTCCCGCCGCCTGCGCCGTTCTAAGGGCCGCTGAATATTGCGCGGTCAGGGCGCGTACCTGCGCCTCCGCCGCTGTCAAAGATTGCTTTACGTCAGTTGCATGGCTGAACGCGATCTCAGCATTCACGAGGTTCGTCCGCGCGCCGGCATACGTGGCCTCCGCCGCCGCTGCCTGTGCCCGTGCGGCCGCTATTTGCTGCGCCCGCGAACCAGACTTGATGTTCAGGTACGTATTCAGGGCCGCATCACGCTGGCCGACGGCTTGCCGAAGCTGCGCCCGCAGGTCCCGATCGTCAAGCCGCGCGATCACCTGCCCAGCCTTGACCTTGTCGCCCTCTGCCACCAACACCTTCTCGATCCGCCCCGCCACTTGCGGGCCGACCTCGATCTCGGTCGCCTCCACCGTGCCGCTGGCTTCGGGCGGCGCGAGCGCGGCGCGCCGGTCCTGTATCCAGTTGTACGCAATGACTCCAACGATTGCGACGGCCAGAATTAGCGGGATCATCTTGCGGTTGAATTTCGGTTTCGCCATTTATTCATTCTCCGGGCGGGAGGCCACACCGTGTACGAACACTTCCACGAACGTCTCGATGACGACGTCTTCGGAGTGCGGGATGACGTGCCGGAACATCGGGGCGCCAATCGTGCGCGCGAACAGGAGGGCGAGGAACATATGGGCAAAGAGTATCGGATCCCCCGGCCCGACTTCGCCGGTATCCTGCCGGTGCGCGAAGAACGCACCGAGCAGTCTGATAGCCGCCAGGGGGCGCTTTGCGAGAAATGGCTCCTGTTCCGGATGGCTGGACACCTCCATCAACTGAACGCGCATCAACAACTGAACCTCCCGCATAGCCGCCATGGCGTTCCTGGCGACCGCGCACAGATCCGTGTAAAGGTCACCTGTATCCGCCCCGGCGAAAAGGTGGTCGACGTTCTCGACGCTGGCGAACCGCTCGCCGAGCGCGTCCAGCAACCCCTGTTTGGTGCCGAATTGGCGGAAAAGGGTCAGTTCGCTTACGCCGGCCCGCTGGGCGACCGCGCGCGTCGTCATGCCCCGACTGCCGCGCTGTGTGTAAATGTGCGCCGCCGCGATCAGCAATCTTTCTCGAGTATCAGGTTCCTGCGTGTTCATCTGTCTGTGCGTAAGCAATTACTTACACACAAGATACCCTGCCCCGCCACCCGACGTCAACCCCAACCTCGTGAAAGACACCCGATTTTATCCGGCCGCAGGCGGCGCCGCGCGAGACGGAAGCCTTGCCGTACGGCCGCTCAGCGCCCCGGCGAAAATTCGCCCATGTGTGTTGCGTTGTGTTATAATTTATACAGGTTCCTTGTAAAGGGGGATCGGGAAAGACGATGCGGAGCAACTGCCATCCATATCTATGTGAAGGCGCGTTTTCAGCGGTCGGGTTAGTCCGTCTGCCTCGGGAATCGCGTGCCTTCACGATACGCACGCGTAGTTACACCCCGGTTATACCCGTTTCCACGAATACGGCCCGCCGCGTCTAGCACGCGACGGGCCTTTTCCGTTTTGGTTGTAAGGCACTTGTGCACAGCGCCAGGCGCCCGCGCAGCCGGGATGCCGGCCCCAAGGGCAGGGGCGGCGGAGAGTACTAAATGACAGGCGAAGTACTGGTTCTAAACAACGACTATGAACCCCTTAACGTGTGCAACGCACGTCGGGCCATTAACCTGGTGTTTCGGGGGAAGGCTGACGTTTTGCACCACCACGACCGGCCGGTATCTACCATGCAGGGCGCATGGCCGCGGCCGACGGTCGTCAAATTGAAGCATCACGTAAAGCGCCCGTACCCGGAACTGCGGCTTTCCCGCCGCGGTATCTTCGCGCGGGACGGGCACGTGTGCGTGTACTGTGGATCGCCGCGTGAACTCACGCTCGACCACGTGATACCGCGCCGCCTCGGCGGTATGACAACCTGGGATAACCTGGTTGCATGCTGCCGGCCCTGTAACATCAGGAAAGGCGACAAGACGCCGGCTCAGTGGGGCATCCAGCCGGCGCGCGTTCCGCGGAAGCCGCGGTACGTGCCTTTCATCAGCCTTGCGAAGTTCCTCGACAGCCGCCAGAACGAAACCTGGCGCGATTACCTGCCGGCATTCGCTGAACTCGACGGCATGTAACACCGGAAGGTTTACGATACCGCTCTGCCTGGGAGTGCGGCCCGTGAGGACCGCACTCCGGGCCGAACGCGCACCCCCTTGCCATCAGAGACGCAGCCTGTCTACCGATATAGGTACTGATGGACATGCATGACCAGATAGATATCGCCGCCGGAATCCCCGCGACCAACGGCGGTCCGCCCGTCTACTATCGGCCGGAACTACCCGCGGAGCGCCGCCTGCGGCGTCGGGGGCCGGTACGCTCGCTCCTCCCGTACCTGGGGCCGGCCTTCATGGTCAGCGTGGGGTACATGGATCCCGGCAACTGGGGCACCAATATCGCCGCCGGCGCCGGGTTCGGGTACGCGCTGCTCTGGGTGTTGCTGATGAGCAACCTCATGGCCCTCCTCCTCCAGACTCTCGCGGCGAAGCTGGGAATCGTGAGCGGCAAGACGCTGGCGGAAATGTGCCGCGATGAGTTCTCCCCCGGCGTGACCTTCTTCCTCTGGGTGGTCATCGAGATCGCCATGATGGCGACCGACCTCGCCGAGTTCCTCGGCGCGGCCCTGGGATTCACCATTCTCTTCCATTGGCCGCTTCTCTGGAGCGGGCTGGCGACGGCCATCGTGGTCTACCTGATCCTGGGGCTGTACCGCTTCGGTTATCGTTACGTTGAACTCGCCATCGCGGGCCTCGTGGCTATCATCGCCCTCGCGTATGTGGTTGAGCTCTTCTACGTGAAGCCCGATTGGATGGCGGTGGTGCATGGCACGCTGATCCCCAGAGTACCCAACGCTGCAGCGCTTCTGGTGGCCATCGGCATGCTGGGCGCCACGGTGATGCCGCATAACCTCTTCCTGCACAGCGGATTGGTTCAGGCGAGACAGCCGAAAGAGCGCAAGGGCCTCGGCAACCACCGCAATCACAGCGGCTGGCGCGACCTTCACACGAAGAAGCTCTTCCGCCTGGCGATCATCGACTCGATTTTCGCGATGAACGGCGCGTGGCTGGTTAATTCGGCCATGGTCATCGTCGCGGCCGCCGCGTTCTACTACCACAAGCCGCCTCTGAACGTGACGTCGATTCGCGACGCTCACTCCACGATGGCCTTCCTCTTCGGGGCAGGCTCTCCGCTGGTGTTCGGTGTTGCGCTGCTGGCGGCCGGGATTTCGTCCAGCGCCACGGGCACGCTTGCGGGGCAGATTGTGTTCGAGGGGTTTCTGCACCGGAAAGTGAACGTATTTCTTCGGCGCTTCGTGACGATGGTACCCGCGCTGTGCGTGTTGGCGCTGATGGAGTACCGCCCGAAGGTGGTGAGTGATGTATCGGTTCTCGTGTGGAGCCAGGTGTGCCTGTCATTCGCCCTGCCGTTCGCGATCGTCCCGCTCATCATGTTCACGCGCCGGAAGGACCTCATGGGGGAGCACGCCAACCTGCCGCTGACCAATCTGGTGGCATACTTTGTGGCCGCCGTCATCATCGCGCTGAACGTGTACCTGCTGTATTCGACGTTCGCGGGGTAGCCCGCCTGATTCGTGACGCCCAAACCTACCACGGAGGCTCACGGAGGGCACGGAGGAACACGGAGGAAGCGATGAATTGGGAATGCAGAATACCGACCGGCGTAGCGCGGGCGCCCTCGCCCGTTTCACGGTAGGGGCGGCGTCCTCGCCGCCCATCGGGGCGTCCGGAGCCCCCCTACCCCCCAATGCTGGGGGACCAAACGGGGAGGGTGGCACGATGTGGCGCCGGCCTCCGTGCCGGCGTTCGTTCTCACGGTAGGGGCGGCGGGGGTGCCGGGCATTGCAAATTGAAAAATGCAAAATGCAAATATCAAAATGCCCGATCGGACCTACAGCCTCGGCCGTTTCACGGTAGGGGCGGCGTCCCCGCCGCCCTCCGGAGCCCTCACCCCAGCCTTCTCCCCAGGGAGAGGGAGCACGTCTGCCCCATCTGATCGATTTTCCGTATAGCCCAAAGCCAGATTCCGGTTCCCCCTCGCCCGCAGGGAGAGGGGGTTAGGGGGTTAGGGCTTCGGTGATTCTGGCCAGTACCGCCTCAATATCGCCGGTCACTTCGTCATTCGTCACGCGAAGCACCGCGAAACCATTCGCCACCGCCCACTCATCGCGCACCGAATCGCGCTCGGCTTGCTGCGCGTGAATTCCGCCGTCCACCTCGACGATCAGCGCCGCGGAGTGGCAATAGAAGTCTGCGATGAATGGCCCGACGTTGTGTTGGCGCCGGAACTTCGCCTTGCCAAGCCGGTGGTCGCGGAGGCGCTCCCAGAGCAATTCCTCGGCGGGCGTCTGGTCGTGCCGAAGCTCCCGAGCGCGTGAAAGGAGTGGGTCTTGTATCCTCCGGGCACGTCCGGCCAAGATCGATTGTTCATCGGTAGTCGGCATGGTGGCGGCCCTCACCGCCCCGTATAGGAGAATACGACGGCCAAATATGGCATGGAGTCCGGCCGTACGCCGCGTGGGGCCCTCACCCCTCGCCCTCTCCCCGGGGGAGAGGGAGCGCGTTTGCTAGAATCGTCCAGTTTGTCGTTTCCGCGAAACCTATTCCGGTTCCCCCTCGCCCGCAGGGAGGGGGGGCTAGTGGGTGAGGGCTTCGGGACGTAGCGTCACCGCTCATCCATACGGGTGAATGGGTCGGCCAAATACAAAATGCTGTCCGGTCTTGCGCCGCGTGGAGCCCTCACCCCTCGCCCTCTCCCCGGGGGAGAGGGAGCACGTTTGCTAGAATCGTCCAGTTTGGTGTTTCCGCGAAACCCATTCCGATTCCCCCTCGCCCGCAGGGGGAGGAGGCTAGGGGCTGAGGGGCTCCGAGGCGCCGCGCTTGACCTTTCCTGCCGCATGTGCATCTAGAGCCGAGCCGAGCATCCACTCAAACTCGCGCAGTATGTCCTGCTTAGCCAAATCGAACGACGACCACTCACACTCCTCAAAGTAGCCTTCGAAAATGTTTACGACCTCCGAGATTTCGATATAGAGCGCCTCAGCTTCTGTCACCCGAACGGATACAGGAGGCGCACCTCTGCCGGGTCCGTATAGGGCCGAGTGAGCGAAGAACTTGTTTCGTAGCGTGCGCAACCGCTTAACGAGATAGTGCTCCCTGATCCATCTTTCAGAGGCCTCGACTGCTCCGAGCAACTCATCACGGGTCGGAGCATGAATGAACCCATCCGGTTGGTTCTCGGCTTCGGCCAGGAACCTTGGAAGACTGGCATGGTCAAAGCGCTGATGAACGGGATCAAGTATCCGGCTGAGCGCCATAATGGCCTCACAACGGCAGCCCTTAAGAATGCTCTGTAGAAACCAGGTGTTGCCGGGCAAACGGTCGTCTCCGATGGCCTCAACGATAGCCTGCCAAGTGCAAAGGCACAGCCAGCCTCCAGCGAAGTCATCCCACAGAATCTTGAAGCGCCTCTCGAGATCACTTCTTCTCGGCGCGATATCTCCTACGTTCGCCGTTGTGCCCGAAACCTCCATTGCCTCGTCCCTCCTGCATCTCCAAGCTTCCCTGCCCACTCTCAGCCTTAGCTGAAAGCGCCAGCTTGTTTCGACCCCTTATGAACCGGTTGGCTTGGAAACACAAACCCGTGGCTGGCAAGGAGTTGCTCCACGGTACGGAATTGGATGCCCGCGATGCGCAGGTCATTTAGGGAGCAATCTCAAGACGACCAGTACCCTCGCCGGTCTGTTCCTTGAAGAGGACGTTGTCGTCCCGGTTGGTGTTGAAGGGTGGATCTAGGTAAACGAGGTCCACGCACGCATCGGGCACGTGCTTGCGGAGGATTTCGAGGTTATCGCCGTAGAACAGGGTGTTGCGCATGGGATGGGCCTCCGAACATCTGTTGCGAGTGTGTGTGCGCGCGATGCGCGGCGATTTCAAGAGCCGGCATTCAGCATCCAGCATTCAGCATCCGGCATCCAGGGTGGGGCCATCGCTGCGCGACGGATGCGGGCGAGGCGCGCGGGCAACGGGCGAGACGCCGATCGTACCGTGGGCCGGCATCCAGGGCGGAGCCGTCGCTGCGCGCTGGTAACCGGTGGGACGCCGCTCGTACCGTGGGCCAGCATCCAGGGTGACGCCGTCGCTTCGCGACGGATGCGGGCGGGGCGCCCGCGCTACGTTGGGGCGGCAGCCGGCATCCAGGGTGACGCCATCGCGGCGCGACGGATGCGGGCGGGGCGCCCGCGCTACTGGAAGATGGAAGTTGGATGGTGGATGCGGACGGATGGGCTCGCCCGCGCGGGCAACGGGCGAGGCGCGCGGGCAACGGGCGGGACGCCCGTTCTACTGGGATCCTCTGCGTTACCTCCGCGTCCTCCGCGTCCTCCGCGGTGAGTTCGGCGATTGTTGTCGTTGAGATTCTTCGCTTCGCTCAGAATGACAGCGGTGTCGGGCACGGAGGCCCGACCTACCAGGTCGGAGGGTGGAGGTTGGATCGGGGTCTGGTTGCTGTCTCCTGCCTCCTTCCTCCTGAAAAAACTTCAGACAAAACCGCCTTCCCGCGGGCTAGTAAGTAGGAGGGCAGAAATGGAGGAAGCGAAACAGAAGCGCAAGAATTTCTACGACACGGGCGGCACCGGCACGAAACCATCATCCCGCGGCGAAGCTTACAGGTGGTGGGTCCCGAGCCAGTACACGAGCATCCCCCGGCTCATGATGGCTACACGCCTGGCGATAGGGCCCGCATCGATCGAGGATCTCCGTGATCTTTCGGGAGGCAGCTACTGCGGAGTATATCAGATTGTGCGCAACTGGGTGGGGAGGCGCTTTGCGGCCTGGACCATTTGCAGGGTGAAAGGGCGCCAATCCGGTGAGCGGTTCGGGGTTGTCACCCTCGCCGCGGACGGACGCCGCGACCTATGGCGCTTCGCGCAGGTGACGTCGCGCCTGAGATTCTCGGAGGCCTGGGAATTCCCGTTGCGCTCCGACGTGCCGGATGAGCCGCTGGAGGCACTGCGTCTTTACGCGCGGCATGAGTTCCTCCGCCCATCCTCGATGGCGCTTGTGGAGGAACTTATCGGGTGGCCCGGTCAGAATGCTCTGGAGATTGCGAGGCATACCGGTTGCCTTGGCACGACCGATAGAGGGATAAAGCGCCTTCGCGCTGCCGGGTTCCTGACCGACATCACCGGGTGTCGTGTCCAACGGGGCTGCATCACCATGCCGAAGTGGGTGCTCAACGAAACCGGGCATGATGCCCTCGACCGTCACATCGACGCCCTCCGGCGCGCTGCGATAGTGAGCGGGTACACACCGGAGCGGTCGTGCGAATACTACTATCCCAACCAGAGGACATCTTTCTGCGCCTCGACGATGAATGAATACACGCCGCCGCCGTGCCCCGACTGTCTCTGGTATGACGAAGTCATTTTGAGGCAACGGCTGTATCGGGGAGAAGGGTTGAGGGTTGAGGGTTGAGAATTGAGAATTGAGATTTGAGGGTTGATGGTTGCCTTGTGGGAGCATGGTCCGTTCGGAATCCATCGTTTCCGTTCCGGCATTGGGAGCGGAGCGCGGGCGGAGCCCCTTGCGCTACGCATCACAATGTGATAGAATACCTTCACTGGTTGCACGCTTCAGCGGGCGCACCCTCGGTGCATCGACGCTCGCGATCAGCAAATCGAATACGCCGCGCTCTGGGCCGCGCCGAACGTGAATCTCTCATCGATCACGAAAGGAACACCATGGACCGAACCCTGCGTAACCCGCCTTGTCCGCCGTTGCGGCCGGACAGGCTCCTCGCCGCGCTGGCGGTGCTTGCACTCCTCGTTCCCGCCTCACGCGCGGACATTGTCATCCCCGGCGCCAACGGCTCCGACGGCGCCCTCAACGTTACGGCCAACACTACCATCGACCTCTCCCAGGCCGTGGCGGCCAGTTGGGATGCGACCAGCCCGTCCCCGGGCAAGGGAGTTTACGATGGCGCCAAGTGGGCGGTTGTCTTCAAGTACTCCAGCGTCAACATCGCCTCCGGCGTGACCCTGAGCTTCAAGAACAACGCTTCGCACGCGCCCGTCGTCTGGCTCGTCAACGGAAACGTGACCATCAGCGGAACGGTCAACCTCGACGGCGCCAACGGGGTGATCTCATCGACGACGCCCGGACCCACCGAGCCCGGACCCGGCGGGTTTCGAGGCGGACCGCCTTTCCAATCCGCCACTCTGCTCCCCGGATATGGGTTTGGCCCCGGCGCACCGGTTGGCTACCACACGGGTGGATCCTATAGCCAGGTGGGTGCGGGCACGTCGCCGGGAACGGCGTATGGCAACACCCTCATTGTTCCGCTTGTGGGTGGCTCCGGCGGAGCGGCATATTCGGCTACATCGGACCGTTCCGGGGGCGCCGGGGGAGGCGCGATATTGATCGCCGCCACCGCTCAGGTTACCGTGAACGGCACCATCAGCGCCGTCGGTGGTGACATCAGTTCGGTCGAAGGGTGCGGCAGCGGAGGCGCGGTACGCATCATGGCAAACGCGCTCGGTGGAACCGGCATCATCAGGGCAATCGGGGGAATTGCAGGCAGCACTTCCGGCGGCGACGGTTTCATCCGCCTGGAGGCGCTCTCGGTGGGTGGCAACCTCAATGTGTTGCCCGCCACGGCGGTCGAGCCGCCGACGAGCCCCGTGACGCTCTGGGCGCCGACCACAGCCCCCTCGGTGCGCGTGGTTTCCGTTGGCGCGAGCGCCGTTCCGTCGGATCCGTCGTCCAGCCTCGGCCCCGCGCCGGCGGACGTGCGGTTCTACAGCGCCGCGCCGCTGACCGTGACGATTGAAACGAAAAACGTCGATACCGTCAACTCCAAGGTGACTCTGCGCGTAACGCCGAAATACGGGCCCGCGGTCCTCGTGGCCGCCACGTACGCCAGCGGGACCACCGCGACCGCCCTCTGGACGGCTCCTGTTTCCGTGCCGCAGGGCTTCAGCGCCATGCAGCCACGCGTCGACCCGAAGTGAGGACGCCATGAAACGATTCATCGTGGCGCTCCTGCTGATTGCGGCCGCGTGCCGGGGCGGCCCTGCGCCGGCAGCGGGAGCCGTCGGGCGTGAGTTCAGCGTGTTCAATGCGCCGGGCTCCACGGTCCCTGCCAACCTTGCAGTGGGGCGTGAGTTTACGGTGTTCAACGTACCGGACTCCGTGATCCCCGCCAATAGCGCGGTGGGGCGGGAGCTCACCGTATTCAACGTACCGGACTCCGTGATTCCCGCCAACAGCGCAGTGGGGCGTGAGATCACGGTGTTTACGGCGCCGGAATCCGTGATGCCGGTGAACATGGCCGTTGGCCGTGAGTTCACGCTGCTGAACCAACCCTTGGCCCAAATCATGCCCAACTCTGCCGTGGGGCGGGAGTTCTCGGCGTATGTGACTACGTACACGCTGGTGGACGTATCCCAGGCGCTGAGAATCGCCGCCGGCCTGAGCGCGGGAACGCCGGATTCCGTGTTGCGCCTCAACGTGGTGATAACGCCTCCGTCCGCGACCGTCGTGGACGTGCTGGATGCCGCTCGTCTGGCCTACCTGCAGATGATCGCGCCGTCCGGCCAGTAATGGACTGCGTATATGACGGGAAAGTGGACGCGGTGGAAATGCCGCGTCCACGATCCCCCGCGAGGGCGGAGCGGCCGCGCGCTCCCGGCGCTTTGACCGATGCGCGCGCGAGGTGGTAGAATAGGGTTGTTGCGCGGGAATAGCTCAGTTGGCTAGAGCGACTGCCTTCCAAGCAGTAGGTCGAGGGTTCGAGCCCCTTTTCCCGCTCCACTCCCGGTTTTTAAGCACGAAATCGCACCAAAACCCACCACAAGAATGAGGTTGGCCACCTTGGTTGATGGGTCTAGACGCGATAACCATCCATAGCCAAATGGACCCGAGGCGAAAACCGTTTGTGGGGCGATGGTCGCGGAAGTTGTCGCAAGGCGGTACGACACCACCCCCACCGGCAGCGGTCGAGATGATTCTATTGGATTACGCTGGCATCGGCCCTACCTTCGAACTTACACGGGAGGTCCGCCCGGTCCTTAGAGGCCCTCGGATTGACGCGTCGGGTTTCACCATGCCACGATTCGAAGCCCCGTAGCCCTGCGAGCGGAGAGCAATCCGGTAGACGGCGGAGTATGTCAGCGGTGAGAGTGGGGTTCCCGCGGCTTACATCATCGCTGGAGTTAAGCGAAATACGGTATTAAGGCGGAGGGTAAGGACTGATGGCTGCTTCGTCAAAGCGGTTAGGGGTTTTCCGGCCAGGATTCAAACCGTTCTCCATTGCCGGGCGAATCAACCGCGCGGAGTTCGCCGGCTGTATCGCGGCTTTCTACGCGTTGTATGTCGCCGCCTACGCCCCATGCCTGATCCTCTTCCATCCCCAGTGGAATCACGGAAGGGATATCTTCAGTGTTTCGATCTCCTGCGTGCTAGCGGCGTGGTTAGTCATGCAAGCCGTGAAGAGGATGCACGATCTGGATTGGCCGGGCGAGTATGCGCTCGGGTGCCTGGTCCCGGCCGGCGTCCTGATCTTCGTCCCGGTGCTCTTATTGCTTCCTGGAACGCCTGGGACAAACCGCTTTGATGTCAAGAGCGCGCCCGAAGGGATGAGCGATGAAGATACTCCGTGAACTCAAGTGGTGGATCGTCGGCGTGGTTCTGTTCGTATTCCTCTACGTCTGGCCGGGTATCTGGCGCTACCAGTGCCTATCCGGCGGCATGGTCCGTATTGACCGCCTCACCCATCAGAAGATGGTCGACGACTATGACGGCCACTGGGTCGTCGGGGCGAAGGATTGACACCCTTCCCTGACACACCGTGTCACCCTGGACGCGCAAACCTTGAAACCCCCTCCGAGACAAGGCGCGAAAACCTATAGCGGATATGGGGTTCTGATCACGCTTGGAGGGTGTGGGTCTGCATCGGACGCAATCCAAGCAGTAGGTCGAGGGTTCGAGCCCCTTTTCCCGCTCCAGACATATGTCTGCGCACGACACAGGCCCTGCGGGGCCTTTTTTGTTCGGTCTGCTGCACCCCCTACCCCTGCACCACCTTTGTGCTGGGTATTTCGGTGATGCCGACCACCGCCCACCGTCGCCGCGCCGTTCGTCGCCGTCCCGGGATGCGCTCCCCCCGTCCTTCGTCTGGACGGGAGGAACGCGAGCCCCCACGACGTGTTGTGCGTAATCAGCCGTGCCGACGGGTGGAAGAGCCCGGCGCCGTATGCCTGGCCCCGGTGGTCATCGCGTGCGGGGCTGCTTCACCATGGGCCATGGCGTGGGATGCAGGCCGTCTGAACGCGGGAGGCGCACTACCAATATACACGACGAACATCCGATAATCACGGTTTACCTGACGGCTACGGCCGCGGCGAAAACTTGATTATGCGGTCATAGAGCACCTCGGGAAGTGCGGGGCCGACCTTGGTCGCCGGCTCAAGATACGTGCGGAAGATGACGCCGAGGAGAGTGTTGGAATCTAGGGTCAGGCGCGAGCAGTTATCGATGGAGAGCGGGATGCAATGTGTGTCGCTCCCACAGTTCCGAGACACCTTGTACACATACATCAGGTCCGCCGCAGGATCCCCGGGGAGATAAGGCGAGGCGGTGCCCGCAAAGTCTCGGTCATCGATTCCGCCGAGAGTTAGTTTCGCCTCGTCGCTGGCATAGACATTGACGCTCGCGTAGGTCGCCTTGCCGGAGGCAACGTGGTTGACGCCATAGACTACCAGGAACTCGTCATCCGCCAGCGTGAGTCGATTCGTGCATCCAAAGTCGGGCAGCCAACCCCCTGTCATCCAGAACGCATCCCGGCTGTCTCCATATGGGTCAAGTCCCTGCTGGATGTAATCGAATCCCTCGTAGAAGTTGGGCTTCGTTGGTATATCGGTGGCATGCAATCCAGGATTGGCTGCCATAATCCCCTTGCGCAGTTCGTCCAGCTTGTTCAGTAACGCCATTTCAGTGTGTCCGGTGCCGCGAACCCGCAGCGCGGGCATCGGGAATGGGTCCGCTGTTGCCGGGGTGCGCGGCGTGACGCGGAAAACGCTGAGCGGCGGATGGGCCAAGTAGGCTTCGCCTGCAATCGGGTCCAGCCAGATTCCATTGCGGGCGTTTATCCTGAGTTCGTCAGCGGCGTCGCCGTATCCGAGGTTCAGCATCGACGACGGGATTACGATCGTATTGATGATCGCCGCCGGATAGCCGGCGCGTTTCAGCGCCGCCCGAACGCGGGTGTCGGTTCCTCGATCGGGGGTGTAGATCAACGCTACAGGGCTGTTGAAGGGTGTCGGTCCGAGGGTCTTGATAGTGGCGTTGTTGACGGTGTCGCCGAGGGTGGACCAAACTCTCTTTCTCCCGGTGGGATACACCTTTGACGAGAGAAACGCGTGGTAGCCGTAGTACTTCTCGGGCGGCGGCGTCAGGCCGATGATGACGATTGCCTCATCCTCCCGCATCTGAAAGACAGCGCCGAGCCCTGCATCGTCAGCCGATTTCGGGACGAGGAACATGAGATACGGCTGGTTATTGGCGTAGAGGGCGTGCGGGAACGCCGGGTTACCAGCGCACCACTCTGCCGCCGGGTTCAACGGTCGGGACGCGCCGACGCTCACCTGAAATCCGGCCTGATCGAGCGCATTGGCAAACGTCTTGAGGGCGTCAGGTCGCTGTCCCGCGGGTTGAGACAACGCGGAAGGCACCGGCCATAGTATCGTCGCCATTGTCACCGTCAGTAGCAGTCTTGCTTTCATTCACTTTCTCCTTCTTTGGTAATCTGAGTGTTTGGATGACTACTTGTTGCTGATTGGTCGCGGCTGGTATGAGCTGCTTTTGAACGGCTACGGTTAAGGCCGCGGCGAAAACTTGATGACGCGGTCGTAAAGGATTTCCTGCATCGCGGGTCCGACCCCGGTCGCAGGCTCAAGATACGCACGGAAAATGATGCCCAGGACAGTGCTGGAATCGATGGTCAGGCGCGTGCAACCTTCGGGGGCGGAGAGTTGCTTGCAGTTCGCTTCGCCTGCAGCGCAGTTGCGCGAAATCCTGTACGCGTACATCACGTCCGCGGCAGGATCGCCAGATGGGAGATACGGCGTGGCGGTGTTCGGAAAGTCACGGTCGTCGAGGCCGCCTATTGGTACCTTCGCCGTCTCGCTGGCATAGACATTGACGCTCATGTACGTTGCCTTGGCGGTGGCGACGTGGTTAACGCCATAGACTACCAGGAACTCGTCATCAGCCAACGTGACCTCGTTAGTCGAACCAAATTCAGGCAGGTAACCTGCAGTTAGGAACAACGCATCCCGGGAGTCACCCCACGGGTCAAGGCCGCGCTGGATGTAGTCATAGCCCTCGTAAAAGTTTGGCCTCGTCTGGATATCGGTGGCATGCAGTCCCGGATTGGCTGCGATAATACCCTGACGAAGTTGGCCCAGCTTGTTCATCAGGTTCATCTCGGTCTGTCCCGTTCCGCGAACGCGCAGAGGTGGCGCGGGGAAGGGCTTAGCGATCGCCGGGGTGCGTGGCGTCACCCGAAAAACATGGAGCGGCGGATTCTGGATATAGGAGTCGCCATCGGCCTCCTTCAGCCAGATCGCATTGCGCATCACAATGAAAAGTTCATCAGCGTTTTCGTCGTGCCCGAGGTTCAGCATCGACGCAGGGAAGACGACCGTATTGATGATCGCTGCCGGATAACCGGCGTGTCGCAGCGCCGCACGAACGCGGGCGTCTGTTCCCTGGTCCGGCGTGAAGATCAGCGCCACGGGGCTGTTAAAGGGCGTAGGCCCGGTGGTTTTGACAGTGGCGTTATTGACGGCGTCTCCCAGGGTGGCCCAAAGCGGCTGGCGAACCCCGTCAGGGTTCACCTTTGTTTTTAGAAATGGGTAGAAGCCGAAGTATCTTTCAGGCGGAGGCGTCAGCCCGATCAAAACGATCGCCTCCTCGGGTCCCAGTTTGAAGGGGCCGGTCAGTTTACCTGGCTCCTGCGCGGATATGGGGACCCGCAGTCCGAGATACGGCTGGTTGTTGGAATACAGGGCGTGGTCGAACGGGAATCCAGGTATGGTTGTGCCGGCGCACCACGCTGCCACCACGTTGATGGCGGCCGTAGCACCCGTGTTCACATCAAACCCGTCACGTTCGAGCGCATTGGTGAACGTCTTTAGCGCGTCAGGGCGCTGTCCCGCGGGTTGAGACAACGCGGAAGACACCGGGCACATCAATGTGGCCGTGATGACGGTCATTAGCATTGTTGCTTTCATCCGCTTTCTCCTTCTTTGGTAATCTGTCTGAACTGCAAATCGTTTGTTGCTGGTCCTTTATGGCGCCCGGCGGGCGCTCGGCTCGTACCGGCAGCCGACCCGCAAACCGCCCACCGGCTTGCACCCAGAGCCGGCCCCGAATACGTCAACATCCCCCGTCGTGAGGCTCCAGGTCCCGCTTTCTCGCTTTAAATGCGCGCTTTATTCGGCGCTCCGGGAGGGCCGGCGCCTGGTGCCGCACCATCCCCTACTCGCGTTCCCCCCGTCCCTCGTCTGGACGGGGGGGACGCTTGCCCCGGGGATGCGATTAGAGCGGTTCGATCGGCGGGGGCGCCCATCGGCCCTCGATGGCCGTCTTGTCCGGCCAGTACATCCTCAAGGTCATGTTGAAGGGGGCCGGCGGGGCCGGCAGCCAGTTGGCGAGGAGGTCCGGATCGACCGGCGCCACCGTTTGGACATACAGATCCAGGGAACCGTCCGCGTTGTATTTGAGGGGGTCCGTGCCATGGATTGCATACCGGTCCAAAGCGTTGTCGAAGAAGTAGTCGCCTTTGTAGAGAGTGATGGACCAGAACCCCTGCACTGGGGGAGTCTGCCCAGCCGCGAAATGAATCCGGTAACTGCGCGAGGCGACGCCAAGCGGCACGCCGTTCATATCGAGGTATGCTGTCGGGTAGATAGCGTCCGCCAGCAGGTTGGCGCCCAGCCCGTGCCGGGCGACGGCGGCGCGCTTCAGGTAGTCGGTCTGGAACGTCCCGATCTCAGTGAGAACCATTCCCCAGCCGTTAACCAACGTGGCCAGAGCGCGCCACTGCACTTCGATTCGGGCTCCCGCGACAGCCTTGGCCGCGTTGATGTCCGCCTGCATGGACGCGGGCGGGTTGAAGGACCTGCCGGGATAGAATCCGATTGCTTCGAACCGTTTGAGCGTGGGCCTATCCCAGACGGCGGCCGGGCTCTGCTGCATCAGGTCGGAAAGCACCTGAAGGAACTCGACCGCGGACAGGCTCTGCAATCGCTGAAGGGGAGTCTGTGCGAGGAGCGCCCCCGGCGCCGGCGGGAGGCAGGGCGACGGATTGCCCTGGCGCCATTCGCTGAGCGGGGTGAGCGTGTACTGGTCCTGGATCGCGTGGACCGCATCCAGCTCCGCTTCCTGCTCGGCCGGATCCAGATAGTGCTTCACCTCGGTGCGGCCGATGATCCAACCGAGGCTGGTGCTCGAGCGGATCACCGGAGTATTGCCCGGAAGCGGGCCGCGCCACTCCGGGCCGGCCAGGATGAAGTCCTGGGCAGCCGTGCCGGTAGTCCGAGAGCCGGGGCTGGAGAAAGTGTTCGTCCAGGCGTCCAGCAATTGGAGCAGGTAGTAGCGACCGGTGGTGTCCGGCACGTGCAGGACGAGGGGCTGGGCGGTGAGGTCGAGGAAGGCGCTCGAATAGAGGTTGTCGGTGTTTTGGCGCACCACGCCCTTATCGTCGGCGTCCTTGAGTTCTCGGTCGTGATGGAAGCAGTTCGCCTGATATCCGTACGCCCAGGCTTGCTCCCTGGTGAATTTCATGAGCACCAGGGGATAACCGTAGACGTACGCATCCGCGGCGATGTCCGTCACCGGCGCCACCGGTTTGGCTTCTGGAGCACCTGCTGCAAGCAGGCATGCCGCTACTGCGGGAACATACGCAGTCATCTTGACTCGTATCACATTTCACCTCCTGTGAGGGGTTGCCGGACAGATCCGAATCTGCCGGACCGGGCGGCAAAGGCCGCCGCGATAACGTTCGCGGTGGCCTTTGCGACTCAGTGGCGTCGATGTCGTGTTCCTGTCGCTGCGCCCGGCGGCGCTGCCCCGGCCCGCCGGGCGCGAACCGAGTGTTACCGCTCAGTGCACGACGACGATTGCGTCCTTGCCCTCGACGACGGAGCCGTCGGTTGTTTTGCCGGTCAGCAGCAACTCCTTGCTGGCTGCGTCGATGGCTCCAGCCGCGACCATGGCGGACGTGTCGAATTTCAGTGCAAGGTCGATCCGCCCGTCCAGGTTGACGTCCGCCAACGAATACCGTACGGGTTGCACCGTTCCAGTAAGCGCCGGATCGCCCAGCTCAATCGTGCTGGGATCGAGCGTGGTGACGTCGAAATCGGCGCTGCCCAGGACTGCCACCGGGAGCACACCCTTGCCCTTTGCCTTTATGTTGATTTGGTTCGGCACGACCCCTGGCATCGCGTCGAAGTTAATGGGGATCACAGTCGGCCCGACCACTCCGTTGACACGGAACGGGAATTGAACTGACTGGCCCGGAATGTAGGTGCCCCCAGCAAATCCACAGTAACCCGTTCCATTGGGATAACCATTCAGGGCCACCAACCATTCGTAGCTGCAGACAGATCCGAGGGCGGAGACGACGACCGCGTAGGTCTGCCCCGCCTGCAGTTGGTACGGCGTCATTGGCACATGGACACTAGGGGGCCAACTCGTCAGCCCAGGATCGCTTGCATCCACCGAGCCGGTCGACAGAAGACCCGCTGTGGTGAGGTCCACAAGGGGCCACGGGAAACCAGCTTAATAATATACCGTTCTGATCTCGAACGAGAGCGGGACGCTGGTGGTCGCGTACTTGTAGATTGGGACGTCGATGGACCCCACAGTAGCAGTCGTGGTGGCCAGGAAGCCCTGGGCCTGGATTTAGTTCTCGTAGAACGGCGACATAACGCCGGAATAACCGGGCCAGTACTCAGCGATGATGGTCTGAGCCGAGGCAGAGACCGTCATCGCGACGATGAACGTTACAGCGAACAACAATTTCAGTGCTCTCATTTCCTTTGTCTCCTCTTACCAATTGAATTGCGGGTCATACCGACCGCTTCAGGATCAGATCCGCGCCTCCACCCGAGCGGCCGCGAAAGGTGAAAGGGCTTCCGTAACGCGTACGGATCTCAAATCATCCCGCCCTCCTTCCTGATCCGAACCCTTCTGCAGAGTTCGGCTGTGGTCAAGCGACTTAGCGCAAGTTGGTCTGGTCACCCGTCGTCGGGCAGGTCGCCGGCGGCGCGGGGGCTTATGAGTACCCAGCCTTCCAGGGCCTCGCGAATGGCGTGGGCCAGAGCCCGCCCCGCCTCGCGCTTGGTGACGTACGCACGGGCTCCGGCGGCGATGGCCCGTCGCACATGCTCCGGGTCCTCGTGAGAAGAGCAGACCACCACCGGGATGCCGCGGCGGTGAAGGTCCTCCACCAGCACAAATCCGTCATCCTTCCCCAAAGAGAGGTCCACCAGCACCGCGTCGGGGCGTTCCAGCCCCACGCATCTGAGAACCTCATCGCGCCCAGCCGCCTGGGCGCACACGTGGATTCCCTCTTCCTCCAGCAGCTCCGCGAGGGCCTGACGCACGGCACTGTGGTCGTCTACCAGAACGACACCTGGATATTGAGGTGCCTGTAGTGCCACGAGGTGGCCTCCTTTGGGGCAACTGCCCGGCCATCCCGGGCCTGAGGAAATGGTACCAGGCGAACCAGGGCGCTGTCTGTAGCGGAAATCCCCGTCGGGGTGTGGGGGAAGTCCCTTACATGGGACCGGGGAGGGGCGTTACAGCAAGCAGGCGAAGGAAATCAGGGGGTTAGGGGCGACCCGCTGCGGGAGCATTAACGCACCGGCGCGTTGAGGTGGTTAATGGCGTGCCGGCGCAGTTCGTGCATGCCTTCCAGGCCCAGTTTATCCTGAATGCGGGCGTAGTAGGACTCAACGGTACGCGCGCTGATTTCCAGGGCGGCGGCAATCTCGATCGTGCCCTCGCCCTGGCTGAGGAGGCTGTAGACCTGGCGTTCCTGCTCGCTCAGTTCGCGGTCTCCGGCGTGGTCCGTCGCGCCCGAAAAGCGGGTGGCCAGCGTCACGGCGGCGCAGGGACTGACGAACACGCGCCCCGCGGCGGTTTCACGGATCGCCTCGACCAGCACCCGATGGGCCTCCCGCTTGGTGCCGTATCCCAGCGCCCCCGCCGTGAACGCGCCTTCCACGTGGCGAGAGTCCTCGTGCATCGAATAGACCAGAGCCGGCACCCCGCGCGCGTGCAGATCGGCGACCAGGGATAAGCCATCTTCGCCGCCCAGCGACAGGTCAACCAACGCCACATCGGGACGGTTTGCCTTCAGGCACGCGAGGGCCCCGGCGTGCTCACCAGCCTCGCAGCAGACGGCGATTCCCTCCGGCGCCAGCAACAGGGCCAGGCCCTCGCGCACCGCCGGGTGGTCGTCGACCAGAAGGACCCGGATCTCCGGTTCGGTCTGCGGCTCAGGTTCCATTGTGCCCGTCCCTTCTCGAATCGCCGGGCCTGACATCAGGCAGCGGGATACCATTGCGCCGCACCCTGCAGACAACGCTGGTGCCGCCCCCGGGCGCAGCCTCCACGGTGAGCGTTCCCTCCATCGACTCAGCGCGGTATTCCATCGTCCGCATGCCCATGCCGTCGGTCGGTTGCTCAGCGGACAGGCCGGCGCCATCATCAGCCACCCGCAGGACCAGCTCGTTTTCGGTCCCGCGGAGTTCCAGGACGATGCGTTGAGCCCGAGCGTGTTTCACCGAATTGCTCAAGGCTTCCTGGGCGATACGATAGAGGTTGTGCGCCGCCTCCGGGTCGCCCACCTTCACGTCGCCCGAAGCGATGAACTCACACCGAAGCCCTGAGGTCTTGTGCGCCCGGTTGGTTAGCGTTCGAAGCGCGGAGACGAGCGCGCCGGGCTCTCTTCCCAGCGGACAGAGGCCCTTGGCAACCGCGTGCGCTTCATCGATCGCCTCTTCCAGCAGGCCCGACAGCGCCCTGACCTCGTCCGGCGATACCGTCCCGTTCCGTGCCAGCCCGCGTTCCAGGGCCTGGCAGCGCAGCAGAGCCCCGGTAATCTGCTGGCACACGCCGTCGTGCACGTCCTGTCCCAGCCGGCAGCGTTCCTCATCGGCCGTGCGGGCGATCTCCCGCTCTAGGCGCCGTCGCTCCCGCATCTCGTCCAACAGGTCAGATGCTGCCCTTCGTTCCGCGGCGAGAGACTGCAGGAGAAACCCGTGAAAGCGCTCCAACAGGGCCATCACAATCAGGAGCACCCCCGTCATCGCCAACCCCTGGGTCAGGAGAAGGCCCGACGAAGCCGGCGCCCGTGTCGGGCCGTTCAAAAGAAGGCGGGCGACCGCGGGAACGGCCCGTAGGAAGGGACCGCCCATAAGGATAACGGCCCCGATGAGGGTGGCGACGCGTCCCGCGCGCACGCCGATAAGCGCCAGCGCCGCGATCGACAGCGAGATCGGCAGGGAGCGAAGGAACGGACCTTCGGGAAATGCGATGCCCGCGATAAGGGCGAGAACGTACCCGACGCCGACAACAGCCCACACCCTTGGCCGATGGTCGATTCGGCGAAGCAGAGCGCCCGCCAAGACGATGAGGTAGCCGGCCACCGCGAGGGCCATCACTTGCCAACCCGCCGGCGGCCCGTGTCCGGCAAGCCAGAGCGCCAGACCGGGCAGATAAACCACCGAGGCGACAATCGTCAGGGCATCGGTCGCCTTCCGACGCCATTCGATGAGCGGCGCTTCATCGCCTATGTCGACCCGGCGGGAGCCGAATCCCATCCGAAGACCTCCACCCGCACCCGATGCAGTGCGCTGAGCGCCGCACTTCCGTGCCGTGACCCATTCACAACACGGGGAGGTAGAATCACCTCGGCCAGACGGGGCCGAGCGGTGTGAACCAGCCAATCGGCCGACGCGTGGACGGTGTGCCGGCCGTGGACAACAGCCATTATACCCTCCCCTGCCAGGATGGACCAGTCCACGAAGGGACAGCGTGTCCACGCGCGGGCCGCAGATCCGGGTGCTGCCCGGTGATTGTGCTTGTGTAAAAATGTGGGGCGTCCACGCCGTCGCCAGGTATCCGAGCCGGCGCCGCGTGGTTCGGCGCGCCCGGGTCATCCGGCGGCGCGCGGTGGATCTTGCGTTTGCACGCCAGTGGTCGAAATCGGCGCGACAGAGTAAACTATCGATATGGCGGGTAGCCTTTCCGCGTGCCGGCGCCCGTCCAGCCCGGTGCAGCCGAAGCGAGCAGGAACGCCTTGCCAAAGGCCGGCGCTCCCGGAGTTCCGCCCGACGATTCCGGCATCTTTCGCGCACGTGGGAGGAGGACGTGCCCACAACCTGAGCCACTTGGATCAGTAAAGGCCGCCCGAGTGGCCGAGTTCGGGACGTCACGCATGGAGGAGACGTCCGATGGAAAATCCCGGTCGCGCACTCTTGGAACCCCTCTCCCATGAGGAGCTCCGCCAACACCTCGCGGAACACCCCCTCGTCGAGGGCATGCATCCGCGGCACCTGCAGATAATGTCCGACATTGTCCAGCAGGTCGATTTCGACTCAGGCTGCTACTTGTTTCGGGAGGGTGAGCCGGCGGATCGCGTCTATCTGATCCTTCATGGCTCCGTAATGCTCGAGACCTTCAACGAGGAATACGGCCCCATTCCGATCGAATCCCTGGAAGCCGGCGACTCGATCGGCTGGTCAGGGTTTATCCCACCTTTCGACTGGCGCTTCGATGCCAAGGCGGTGCAGCCAACCGTCGCGCTCGTGTTCGAAACGGCCCGCCTGAATTCGATATGCGAGATGCACAACGATTTCGGCTATGCCCTGATGAAACGAATGGCCGGCCTCGTGGAGCAGCGCCTCAACGCGACGAAGGAGCACCTGCACGACATCTACGGAACCCGCAAATAGCCGGGCGAACCTCGTTTGATGCCGCCGTTTGCCATCCCGGGATTGCCGTGAACGCCGCGGGAACGCGGTCGATGACACGCCACAATCCCGGGGGTGACGGCCCGGCCGTCCGGGCAGAGGGTGGTCCGCTCAGCCGGCGACCTCAAAGCCGTCCGCGATGCGGGTGGCCAGGTCGTCGGCCACTCGTCGCACCGACGCTTCGACTTCGGCGGACATGGGATCGCCCGGCTGAAATGACCGCCCCTCGATGCCGATGACCAGAAGCTGGGGCGGCAGGCGCCCGAGCGTGCGGGCGAGATCCACGGCTTCTGTCACGTTGATGAGGTGGGAGCCGCCCCCGAACCAGGGGCGTGGCAGGGAATGCCGGTCCCGGAAGCGACGAATCGTTCCCGGCGGCGCGCCCGAGACGATGGCATCGACGAGGACAACCATTTCGTAGCCCGCCCAAAGGTCCAGCAGTGCGGCCCCGTCCCCTTCATGCCGCACGGCCGCGACGTCCGCAGTGTCCGCGTCAACCAGGTCTGCAACCATCAGGCCAGCGGCATCGTCGCCGCGCCACGCGTTGCCGATTCCCACTACGAGAGCGGTTTTCATCTTTGCGCGCGCCGGTGGTTGGGGTGCGGCGTCATGTCGCACCCCAACCTGCGCCGCTACTCCCTCTCCACGCTCACCTTCAGGAAGTGCGTGGCGCATGAGATACAGGGGTCGTAGTTTCGAACGGCCTGTTCGCATTGCCACGTGAGGTCCGGAAGGGGCAGGTCAACACGCGGAGCCGCGTACCGGCGCAGATCGTCCTCGATCGTCTTCTGATTCTGGGCGGTTGGCGGTACGATTTTCGCATCGGCGATCAGACCGGCGGCGTCGATGCGATACCGATGATACAGAATTCCCCTGGGCGCTTCGGTGCAGGCGGAGCCCGTGCCGGCCCGGGGTTCGACGGCCACCGCGGGTTCGCCCGGCGGCTCATACTCCTTGATGATGCGGAGGGCTTCCTCGCATGCGAAGATGGTTTCGACGGCGCGGACGAGGATTCCCTTGAACGGGTTGTTGCACCCTTGTGCGATACCTGCAGCCTGGGCGCCTTGCTTCGCGCGCTTGCTCAGGCGGTCCGCGTTCAGGTTGTAACGGGCGAGCGGCCCCACAAAATACGCGCCGCGGGCGGTCCGCACAGAGTGCAGGGCATTGGAGTGAGACATGTGCTCTTCCACAAAGTTGGACTCGAATTCACTGACCGGGATGTCGATGCCTTTGCTGGATACCAGGCGGCCCTCGTTGAAGGGGTACTCGTCCGGGTGGCGCAAAGCCACGTATTCGTAATCGCCCTCGAAATCCGGGAACGGAAGGCCCGCCAGCACGGGCACAACTCCCGCTGCGGTGTCTACCGCCCATTTCAGGCGTTCGGCCAACGGTTCCAGATCACGCTTGGTCGGCACCTTGTAGAAGCCCCCCACTCGAACGTTTATCGGGTGGATTTCCCGTCCACCGAGCAGCGTCACGATGTCGTTGCCGATCTTTTTCAGCTTCAGGGCATTCTCGACAAGCGGTCGATGGTCCCTGGCCATGCCGATGACGTCCTCGTACCCGAGGAAGTCGGGCGCGTGGAGCAGGAAGATATGCAGCACGTGGCTTTCGATCCACTCGCCGCAATACAGGAGCCGTCGCAGCGCCCGGAGTTGTCCCCCAACGGTGACCCCTAGCGCCGCTTCCACCGCGTGGGCCGAGCTCATCTGGTAGGCTACCGGGCAAATTCCACATATGCGCGCCGTGATATCCGGCGCCTCGGCATACGATCGGCCGCGAAGGAAGGCCTCGAAGAACCGGGGCGGCTCGTAGATGCCGAATTTGGCGTCAACGACGCCTGCGTCGCTGATCTTGATGTGCAGTGATCCTTCGCCTTCCACGCGGGCGAGGGTGTCAACCTTGATGACTTTACCTTTCATGGGCTTCACTCTCCCGTCGGAAGTCCTCGGCGCAGGCATTGAAACTGCGGAAGGCCCGAACGATTTCGGGGTCGCCAGCGCCCAGTTCCGTCCACCCCGCCGCCAGGGCCGCTGTGTTAGGCGTTTCCTTCGGCCCGAAGCACCCGTAGCATGGCCTTCGATAGGATGGGCACAGCGCGCCGCAGCCCGCCTGGGTAACCGGACCCAGACACGGGAGGCCCTGCGCCACCATCACGCAGACGGTGCCGGCCATCTTGCATTCCAGACACACGCTGTGCGTGGGCGTGTTCGGCTTCCGGCCGTTGAGCAAAGCGCTGATGACCTCGACGAGCTGTGCCTTGCTGATGGGACAACCCCTTAACTCGAAGTCAACGAAGACATGGTCGCGGATAGGCGTTGATTTGTTGAGCGTTTCGATGTACTGGGGCGATGCGTAAACGTAGCGCGTGTACGCCTTCACGTCTGAGAAATTGCGGAGCGCCTGGATGCCGCCCGCGGTTGCGCACGCGCCGATTGTGATCAGGTAGCGGGAGTTCCTGCGAACGTGGTGGATGCGCTCGGCATCGTGGGGTGTCGTGATGGAGCCTTCCACCAGCGATACGTCATACGGCCCCTTCACCACGGTGCGACTGGCTTCGGGGAAATTGGCGATGTCCACGGCTCCGGCGACGGCCAGGAGTTCGTCTTCGCAATCGAGGAGGCTGAGCTGACAACCGTCGCATGAGGCGAATTTCCAGACGGCTAGTTTCGGTTTGCTGGATCGGGCCATTTCACACCTCCCACGCGCCGAAGAGCGGTTCCAGGTGATCGAATCGGAACACGGGGCCGTCCCGGCATACCAGGTCCGGGCCGTACTGGCAATGGCCACAGCAGCCGATGCCGCATTTCATGTTCCGCTCCATGGACAGGTAGATGTTCCGCTCGTCCACGCCTCGCTTGCGCAACTCCTGAACCGTGAAGCGCATCATCACCTCCGGCCCGCAAACGAGGGCGACCGTGTTGATCGGATCGAACGGCGCCTTGGGGATGAGCGTCGTGACAACGCCCACATTTCCTCGCCAGTTTCCCATCGCGCGGTCCACGGTGACGTAGATCTCGAGGTCGAACTGGGCGCGCCATTTCTGAATCTCGCGCTGGAAGAGGATGTCATTCGGGGTGCGGGTGCCGTACAACAGCACGACCTTGCCGAACTGCTCGCGATGCGCAAGGATCTGGTACAGCGCGGGGCGCAGCGGCGCAAGGCCGATGCCGCCGCACGCAATCACCACATCGCTGCCTTCGCTGTCCAGCACGGGCCAATGCGTGCCGAAAGGCCCGCGCACACCCAGTGTATCGCCCCTCTGGAGTGTGCGCATCACGCGTGTGACACTGCCGACCTCGCGGGTCGTGTGCATCAGGGTCCGTGAGTCGGCGGGGTTGCCGCTGATGGAGATGGGCACTTCGCCGACCCCGTACATGTAAAGCATGTTGAACTGGCCCGGGGCGAATGGAGGCGTATCGCCGTCCAGCGGCTCAAGGTCCAGAGTGAACGTATCGTGAGTTTCGCGATGCACCTGCCGTACCGTGTACGGGTGGGGCAGCATCGCCTCGGTCGGCGCCGGGTGTTTCGCGCGAGCGGGGCTCAAAACCGCGGCGCCGGAAGTCTTCGTGGTACTTGCCATCGGCGGGCCCCTTTCATTTCCGCGGCGCACCCTGATACATGTCGATGAGCTGCAGGTGAGTCGCCCGGAGCCGTTGAACCATGACGTCGGCGAACCGCTGCATGAACTCATAGCCCAGGTTGTGGTCCTCGGCGCACTTATCGCGGAGGCAGCGCGCGTCGAGGGATATCGCGCGCGTCATCTCCAGCGCCCGGCCGTCAAACGACCATTTGTACGGACGGATAAGCCAGGACCAGCCCAAGACCTCGTCCTCGCCGACCGTCTGGATCAGGATGGTTCCGCGTCCGGGCGCATAGGTCTCCAGGGACACTCGGCCACCGCGCAGAATGAAGAACTGATCGGCCTTCTTGCCCTCGCGGAAGAGGTATTCCCCCTCTTTGAAGCGGACATTGGCCGCGCAGCCAGTGAGCAGTTCGATATACTCCGGGGCCAATCCCTTTAGAAAGGGATGCTGTTCCAGGATCGGTCTAAGGGTTTCCACGGGCTTGTTCCTTTCCGGGTGATGCGCCGGCGCGGATGGTTTCAGCCTCTTTGGCGATGTCGATTCCCACGGGGCACCAGGTGATGCACCGGCCGCAGCCGACGCATCCGGGTGTGCCAAACTGGTCCTCCCAATTGGCCAGTTTGTGCATCAGCCATTGGCGATAGCGCGCGGCCGCCGAAGTCCGGACACTTCCGCCGAAGATGTAGGAGAAATCCAGGGTGAAGCAGGAGTCCCATCGCCGCCGCCTTTCCGCGCTCTCGCCGGTCAGGTCCGTGTAGTCTTCCACCGTGGTGCAGAAGCACGTCGGGCATACCGAGGTGCAGTTGCCGCACGTGAGACATCGCTCCGCGACGGCTTCCCAATGGGCGCTTTCATAGCTGGCCTGGAGACTCTCTTTGAGCCCTTCCGTGGTGAGGGCCTTGCCCATCTGCGCGGCGGCGCGGCTCAGCACCGCCTCCTCCGCGCCAACGTGCTCGTCGGTTGCCGGTTCGCTGGGCAGATGAGACGCCGCTTCGGCTCCCGCACCGGATCCGATCTCGCATACGAAGAAATGGCGTGTCTTCCCGACTACTTCGGTGAGCGCGAGGTCGAACGGCGCGGCCGCCCGTGGTCCGACTCCCATCGATGCGCAGAAACAATTGCCGCCGGAATCGCTGCAGTTGACGGCCACGATGAAGCAGTTTTTCCGCCTCGCGGCGTACGTGGCATCGGGGTGCTTGCCCTCGAGGAGAACCCGGTCCTGATACGATATCGCCGCGAGATCGCAGGGACGAACGCCGAGAAATGCGTACTTCGGCGTCTCGGCCGCCGGGGGGAGAATCTGCAGCCCACTCCCGTTTCGGCGCGCCCGGAAGATGGTCAGGTGGGGGGGATGGAGGAATTGCTTCCAGGAATGGGATCCCACCGAGTAACCGAAGTACGCCTGATCACGGCGCTTCTTGAGACGGTAGGAGTCAGGGGTTTGCTCGTCCGTCCAGCCCGACGGAAGGTCCTGGGTGGACGCGACCTCATCATACACGACGCAGCCGTCGCGTACCCGGGGACCGATCACGCGGTAGCCCGATCGGGCGAGAAGGTCAATCAGGGCGTCGAGGCCCTGTGGCTCCAGTACGATGCGCTCCCCTGGGTGAAGGGCGGATGGTTTCATCGCGCCACCTCCGTTCATGGTGAACTACATTCGTCAGGTGAACAGCGTCAGGTGCGATGCTGGACCGAAGGATCCGGCGAGAGCGGCGAAATGGCGCGAACTCAGCGGATGCAATCGGAATATAAGTGATGCCTGCTTCCGGGGCATTCCCTTATAGGGAAGTGTATCAGCATCCACTCGCTGGCGGGTAGGCGAAGCCGAGCCAATCGCGAAATTGTCGGAAAAACCAGCTCTCCCCGACATCGGAGCGCTTGCCATGCCGGCCGAGGTTCCGGCTGGTCCTCTTTCAGGCGCACGGCACGATGCTCAATCATCACGAGGCCCCCGGTTCGGCGCGTGATGATTGAGCACAGCCCCTATAGGGTAAATCATTAAGGTCTGCTGGTGGTTATCTGCCGGCAGACAGGACAACTGAATCACGGGCCCCACCCCCGAGCGCTCCGTCGGCGTCCCGGGGTGCCGTTTGGGATTTTCTTGCCAATACACGATCGGGGGAGACCACCGTTCGGACCTCCCCTGGGTCCCTGGCGAATAAGAAGGATGGACCTATGCATCAGTTACCTCGCTTGCGATTGAAATCGCTCGGATTTTCCGCAGCGGCCCTGGCTCTCCTCATGGGAGGGAACATGCCCGGAGCACGCGCGGCTCAAGCCAACTCGGTTGTGCTCAGCCCCGGAACCGTAATTCCGGTGAAGCTGATCACACAGCTTTCCTCCGACAAGTCCCACAAGGGCGACAGTTTCACCGCCTCTGTCGATGACAGCAAGGCAACGTACAGAGCGATCATGCACGGCGGCACCGTGTCCGGCGTAGTGCGACAGGCTACACCGAAGAGCGGCAAGATCCCCGGCCTTCTCGATCTGAGCTTTACGCGCCTGCAGCTCGCCGATGGACGCTCGTTTGCCATCTCCGGCGTTCCCACCAGCATGGACGCGAAGTACATCACCACCAACAGTCGCGGCGTCATGGTTGCCAGGAACAGCGTCAAGAACCAACGGCTGAAATACGCCGGGATCGGCGCCGGTACCGTTGCGCTGGTGAAGGTGCTCGGCGGAAACAAGGTCAAGATCGCGGATATCCTCCTCGGTGGCGGCCTCGGCTACGCCGCCGGCTCGATTCTCAAGGGCCCCTCGCAGGTCAATGATGTCACCCTCAAGCCCGGGACGCAGATCGGCGTTCTCCTGGGCAACGGCGTACGGTACTCCAAGGTGGCCAGCCGGCCGGCCGGCCGCGGGCGCTAGCGGTCGCGCCGCCATGGCCGGCGAGGTCTACGGCATGCCGGCGGGGCGCTTTCGCCGCAGGCGGAGCGTACCGCCGGCCCGGGGCCGTTGGAACAACCCGCAGGGCCGGGCGTCTATCGAATAACAGCGCCGAGGAGGTTGCAGCGGGGCTGCCCCGCCCTTTCAAAGGCGATATGGGAACTCGAGAACTGGAAACTTTGACAATTGCGCATCCTCTCCGAAGGAGGATCACGCACAAATCGGAATTGCAGAAGGAGCGAATCGCGATGCACAAAAGAACCTTTCGGATGGCGCTACTCGTGGCGACCGGCGTGAGCCTGGCGGGTGTTTCCGCCAACGCCGTCGTTACGACAGGAGAGAAGCCATTCGTGTATCTGGGCCGAAACTACGTCCCACTGAAGAGCACGGCCGGATTGCTTGGCGCGCCAGTGAAGCAGAATACGGCGACCGGCCACACGACGATCCGGTATCAAGGCAAAGACCTTGTGCTGACCCCCAACAAGACGGCAGCGAAGTATGCCGGCCGATCAGTCAAGCTTCCGTCACCACCCGTGGTTGTGAAGGGCGTGACGTATGTCCCCGTGGAGACGTTCAGGAAGTACTACAACGTCCCGGTGCAGTGGGACAAGAACAAGTCCGTGATGAAGATCAAGGGCTCGCGCGGCTGGCGGTCCATGCAGGTGAACAACCGGCCACCCTGGCACGGCGGACCTCCGCCGTGGGCGCCGGCCTGGGGTCGACGTGGCTACGCTCCGCCAGGCCACTCGGGCTACCTGAAACCGGGCGCCGGCGAAAACGGTTACCCGAGGAGTCAGCGCAGGGTCGGCGCGAAAGCCCACCCAATCTACCTGAAACCGGGAGCCGGCGAAAACGGGTACCCGAGGAGTCAGCGCGGGGTCGGCGCGAAAGGCCACCCAATCTACGTCAGACCTGGAGCAGGCGGTAATGGAAACCGCAGAGGGCAGCGCGACTACGGCGCGCCGGGCAACTCGGGCAAAGATCGCCCCGGCGCCCGTGGAAACGGGAACGCCAGGGGGCGGCGCGACGACAATTCGCCCGGCAACTCTGGCAAGGATCGCTCCGACGCCCGTGGAAACGGTAACGGCAAAGGTCGGCGCGACGACAATTCACCCGGTAACTCGGGCGACGAAAAAGGGAATGGCAACGGAAAGGCGAAGGGCAACAAGGATCGCGGATAACCGCTATCGGAGTAGCCCCGGTTACCTTACACCGGCGCACGAAGCGTCGGAGCTCAACAACTACCCGTGGGGGGGCAAGGCTCATGCCTTCATCGCCCCCTCGCGGAAACCATAGTTTCGACTCGGAATGGAGGAATATGTATGGGTGCTTACGTAGAAGATCCGTCATCGGGTGAACGATCTGCCTGGACGGCTATTGTGTTGGTCCTTGTGGCGATCGTCGTCGTTTTGGCAATTGGTTACTTTGCCTGGTGGGCCCCTGGCCAGCAGACCGTGGTAGTGACACCGCAACCCACGGCCGTCACACCAAGCGCTCCGGGACCATCCGGCGCGCCCGGACCATCCGGCGCCCCCGGCCCGTCCGGCGCGCCCGGCCCGTCCGGCGCCCCTGGTCCGTCCGGCGCGCCCGGTCCGTCGGGCACTCCCGGTCCGTCGGGCACTCCCGGCCCGTCCGGCACGCCTGGCCCTTCCGGCGCGCCTGCTCCTGCTGCGCCTTCCGCCCCGGCACCGCCGAGCGGCCAGTAAACCGGCAGATCTGGCACAACAACTGAATGATGGAAAAGGTAGGAAAGATGAAGAACACATGTAGACGGCTGATTATAGCCGCATTGTTGATAGCGCCGGCCGCCTCAATCGCGGGCGCGACCGTTGTCCCGAGGGATACGGTCATCCCCGTCACACTCGACGCCGCTCTGGGTTCCGCGACGAGCCGGGCCGGCAGCACATTCTACGCTCACCACACGGGCGTTAACGGCGCGGGATTCCCCGACCAGACGAGGTTCACGGGGAGCGTCGATTCGGTGACGAGGGCGTCCGGCAAAACGGCCGGCCAGATCGGCGTCAGTTTCTCGGGCGCCAGGCTGCCCGATGGCACACGCGTACCCATCGTGGGCAAGCTCACTGCCCTCGATGACACCAGCGTCACGACCGACGAAGCAACGGGCCGGCTTGTGGGCACCACCAAAGCACGCAAGGCGGACCTGAAGATGATCGCCTATGGCGCAGGAGGCGGGTGGCTTCTTGGCCAACTCACTGGAAAGAACAAAACGCTCCTCACCGTACTCGGCGCGGCCGCGGGCTACCTCTATGGTGAGAAAGCCGCGAAACCCGCCGTCGGGAAAGACGTGGTCGTACCGGCCGGCACACAGTTCGGGATTCTCCTCACGGAAGATGCCACCATTCCCGACTCCTCGGGTACCCCCTCGCCCCGCTCCACCGACGCTATCCCAACGGGCGCAGGCTGGCAGGTAACCTTCGACAACCTGCGGCCGGTGATGCGGGGGAACGAACTGATGGTGCCGTTCCGCTCGGTGATGAATTCAATCGAGATGCCGTTCGACTACGACTCGGCGACGAAGCAGATCAGCGTCAACAACTATGACGTGCAGACGACCCACACGGTAGGCACACGGATCATCGACACGAACGGTAAAGAGACCAAGATGGATGTCCCGTCGCGAATCATCAATGGCGCCATCTACGTTCCCGCCGGTTTCATCGAGCACCTGACCGGCAGAACCGCGTACTGGAACCAGAAGTCCGGGGTCCTGCGCATCGAATGAGGGCGTCCGCGCCCGAGCAGGCGTACAGCGATAAACGTCGGAGGTGAAAGCCAATGCCAGAGCAGATGCCCGAACAACCCAGAATCGGCAGGAACGTCACCGTCGCGATCTACCCAACCCATGAGGGGGCGGAAGCCGCCATCAAGGAACTGGAGAGGTCCGGCTTCGATATCAGGAAGCTCTCCGTTGTGGGAAAAGACTACCACACCGAGGAGCACGTAACCGGCTACTACACCACCGGCGACCGTATGATGGCTTGGGGCAAGTTCGGGGCTTTCTGGGGTGGCGTATGGGGGCTGTTGTTCGGGAGCGCCTTCTTCGTCATCCCGGGCATTGGCCCTCTCCTGATGGCGGGCCCGGTGGTCGCCGCCATCATCAGCGTGCTGGATGGCGCGGTGGTGATGGGAGGGGCGAACGCGCTGAACGCGGCTCTCGTCAGCATGGGAGTTCCCCGGGAGAGCGCCAACGCTTATGAGACGGACATCGCCGCCGGCAAGTACGTCCTCATCGTCGACGGGACGCGGGAGGAAACAGCCAGAGCCAAGGTCCTCTTGCATTTGACACGCCACGAGGGCGTGACCGACCACTCGGAATGAGCGAGGGACCCGATGGGAAGCGTACGGGCGGGACAGCCCATGCCCGTGCGCTTCCCGAGCGGCCCGCATCGGATCGGGCCTCGGCGACGGCGACGTCCAGGTGAACAAACCGCCGCGGGGGCAGGGCTTCACACGGAAGGCCAGAACCAATGGAAAAAGCAGTGGGACTGTGGATTGACCACCGGGAGGCCGTCGTTGTCACGGTCTCGGGCAAAACGGATGAAACGAAACTGATTCCGTCAAACGTGGAGAAGCGCGTCGAGTATTCCGGCGGTGCGAAGGAAGTCATCGCCGAGGACCGGCTGGACCGCAAATACCTGGACCACCTCGCAAAGTATTACGCAGGGGTAATCGCGAGCATCAAGGGTGCGGAATCCATTTTGATTATCGGCCCGGGCGAGGCCAAACGCGAATTCGCGAAACAGCTTCAAAGTGAGGGCCTCGGCAAACGTATCGTGGGCATTGAGACGGCCGACAGAATGACGGATCGTCAGATAGCGGCAAAGGTCCGTCAGCGCTTTCTGGAGGCGAGCTGACGTTCAAGCCCCGCACGGCTAACCCAGGAAAGGGCGCCTGCCGGACGAAAGACAGGGAGATACAAGATTGCACTCTAACGGGCCGCCAGCCGAGACGCCTGGTGACATCATCGAGCCGACAGACGCCGTTTCCGTGGCGCAGGGCGCTGCCGATGACCTCGTGGACATCAAGAACGCGCAGACGGAAATCACGGAAGAGAAGCCGAAGCAGCGAACCCCGCTGCTGAGAATCGGCCCGGGCCTGATCACGGGCGCGGCGGATGACGACCCATCCGGAATAGGCACCTACTCCGTCGCGGGGGCTCAGTTCGGCTACCAGCTGCTCTGGCTGGCGCCGTTGTGCGTCCCGCTGATGATTGCGGTGCAGGAAATGTGCGGGCGTGTCGGCCTCGTGACGAACAAGGGACTGGCCGCCATCATCAAGGAGCACTATTCCCGATGGCTGTTGTGGTGCGTGCTGGTGCTTCTGGTCGTCGCCAACACCGTCAACGTCTATGCGGACATCAACGTCATGGCCGCTTCGATGAAGATGCTGTTCGGTCTGCCGTTCGCGCTGTGGGCGACGGCGCTGACGCTCGGGATGGTGGTCGCCCAGATCACCATCCCGTACAAACATTACGTCAAGTTCCTGAAGTATGCCTGCCTGTCACTGCTCGCGTATGTCGTCATCGCGGTCCTGCCGAAGGTCCACGCCGATTGGCATTCGGTCGCCCACCATCTGTTTATCCCGCATTGGAGTTCCAGGCCGGAATACATCCTGACCATCGTCGGCTTTCTGGGCACGACGATCTCTCCCTATCTGTTCTTCTGGCAGGCGGAGGAGCAGGTTGAGGATGATATCGCCGATGGCCTCACCGACGATGCGGGCCACCGCGCGAGCCGCGTCAAGCGTTCCGAGATACGGGCTGTTCGCGCGGACACCGCCGTCGGGATGATCCTCTCGCAGATCATCACGGTGTTCATCATCGTTTCCACCGCGGCGACGCTGCACGCTTCCGGCAAGACCGATATCAACACGGCGCAGGACGCGGCGCAGGCGCTGCTGCCGCTGGGCGCGTCAGCCTACTGGCTGTTCACTCTGGGCATCCTGGGCGTCGGGCTGCTGGCCGTGCCAACCCTCGCCGGGTCAGCCGCTTACGCGGTTGCTGAGACCGCCGGATGGCGCTTCGGCCTTTACCGGCGATTCAAGCGCGCGAAGGGGTTTTACGGCACCATCGCCGTCATCATCATCGTGGGTTACCTGCTGAACTTCGTGCACGCGATCAGCCCGGTGAAAGCCCTTCTGTACTCCGCCGTTCTCAACGGCCTGGTGGCGCCTCCGTTGATCGTGATTCTGCTCTTCATCTGCAATAACCGCAAGATCGTCGGCAAGAACGCGAACGGTTGGCTATCGAATGCCCTGGGCTGGCTCGCCGTGGTCCTTATGACGCTGGCGGGGGGGCTTCTCATGTGGATGCTCTGCACCGGCAAAGCGTCGTGATGGGAGCGCGGGCCGGTGTCCTTCGGCCGGCCAAAAACCAGATCGGGCCGCCCCCGTGTGGAGAGCGGCCCGCTGGGTAGAGTCCGGCTTACGCCAGCTTGCCGCCAATGACGGTGATTTTCGTGCCGCAGGACGGGCAGAGGCCCTGGACCGCAGGTCGACCATTCTTGGTCTCGATCTGCTTCGCGTCCTTGATGTCCTTCTTTTCCTTACACT
This sequence comes from Armatimonadota bacterium, assembly GCA_036504095.1. NCBI lineage: Bacteria > Bacillati > Armatimonadota > Armatimonadota bacterium. The sequence continues at coordinate 160,103 of DASXVS010000048.1, forward strand.
TTACGCAGTAGCCTTGCAACGGGGTGCCTCCTTTTGCCGTTTTCACGGCGGATGGAAGTGAGACTGACAGCGGACGCCTAAGCGTCGCACTACAACGTTTATAGCACACTCACGCTCGAATACACAATGGTCAAGCAAGAATATGCGCGAAACGCAAAGAATCTTTTGGGAGCCAACCGTGTTTCACGCTGAGCGAGCGGGCATGTGACGCGGACAAACCTACTTTGTGGCGTTCCGGCGGGACAGCGGTCCTGCCGTGAAAAGTCCCCCTCAGCGCGGGGGGCGAACCGGCGCGTCCGCGGCCGCGGGCAGCGAGGAGAAGTGCCGCACGGCGTCGCGAAGGGTAGGCTTTCGGATCCACACCGTTTCTATGCGCGGCCCCAGCGTCTCCAGGATGCCCGGCAGCGCCGCGTCGGCCCGCCGAAGCCGCATGCGCAGGCCATCCGCCACGTGTTCCGCCTCGATGTGGAGCGTCGATCGCAGGTCTGCCGCCGCCGCGTCGTTGTCGAGGGTGCGTACCAGCACCTCCTCGCGGGCACACGCCGAGCAGAGGACCGGGGGCGCGCCGACAACAGCCACGCGCCCGGCGCTGAGGATGGCCACGCGGTCGGCCGAAGCCGCCGTTTCCGCATCGTGGGTGGCCAGAACGATGGCGCCCTGCTCGGCCTCCAGCCAGGCTTTCAGCAGGGCCGGCAGGGCCGACCGCCATTCCGGGTCGAGGCGCGCTCCCGGGTCGTCCAGCAGCCACGCAGCGGCCGGCGCGGCCCATTGCGCGGCCAGGGAGACCCGCGCGCGCACCGAATCGGGAAGCGTCCGAATCCGGGCGCCCCGCACTCCGTCGAGATCCCACGCCCGCAACGCCTTCTTCACCCGGCGGTCCGCGCCGCGCCCAGTTGGTGCGGCCTTGTGGATCCGCCGTTCGATGAACCTCTCAACGGTCGCCGCGCCCGGCACGGTCTCCTCGCTGCCCAGGACGCGGGCCCGGCCGCGATTGGCGCTTCGCCCATCCACCCAAACGCGGCCCGATTCCGCGCCCAGCCCGCCGGACGCCACGCGAAGCAGCGTGGATTTGCCGGCGCCGGCCAGACCCATGACGGCGAGCAGGCAGCCGGGCTCGGCGGCCAGCGACAGGTCTTTCAGCGCCCACGGCCGTCCGTATCGCGCCCACACATGATCCCATTCGAGGCAGTTCATAGGTCACAGCATTATATGCGTGTCCCGGGTCATGCCCGTGTCTTGCCGCGGCGTGTCCCGGGCGTGGCTGTTCAAGATCTCCCGCATAACGCCTTGACATACCACGCTGAACCCGGTATAATAATCTCTGTTGACGCGGGGTGGAGCAGCCTGGTAGCTCGTTGGGCTCATAACCCAAAGGTCGTGGGTTCGAATCCCACCCCCGCTCCCAGAAAGAGTGCCGATCCGAAAGGGTCGGCATTCGTCGTTTTTGGGCTCGCGGCGAGAACGTTCCGCGTGCGCCACCTCGGTGGGCCGTATCGGCGTGAATCTTGCACGTGAATACGTATGCAAGCAGGCTCGGGCCACATGTGTGGCTCTGGGAGCGGCCATGCGCGCGCGGCGTGGCGGAATTTGTCACACGCTTGCGCCAGTAAGGTCACGGGCTCCGTCTTTTGAAAACGGGGCCCACCCGCCCCCCGTGGCGGACACGTTCAACAGCCGCCATGGCGGCGGAAAGGACAATCCAATGCGATTGTGGATAGCTATCCTCGCGGCCGGACCGCTGCTCGCAGTTCCGGCCCTCGCGATCTCGCCCATCGACGGCGCAGGTCTCCACGCCAAATTCGTGGGCGACTCAAAGGCCATTCAGACCAACGGCACCGGCTACGGAGACAACTTCTCGGAGCTGGACCAACTCTGGGCCACCAGTGACGGGACGAACGTCCACCTCGGCGTTTCGGGAAACATGGAGGCGAACGGAAACAGTGTTGTGGTGCTGTTCGATACCATGCCGGGCGGCAGCAGCGTGCTGAATGCCCCCGGCTCCTCGATTGCCGGACACAATGGCGCGTTGACCTTCGACGACGATTTCATGCCGGACTTTGGCTTCGCCCTCAACAACAGCGGCGGCACACTTTATGCGGACATGGTTGACTTCGGCGGCGCCACGTCAACCTATATCGGCAACGCTCCCGTGAACGGCGGACCGGGCGGAAGCGACCCGGCGGTTCAGTTTGCACTCAACAATACCAACACGATGGGCGTCACATCGTCCGATCCCTCCGGCGCGGACACCGCGGATACCGGACTCGAAATGCTGATCGGCAGCGCGAAGATCGGGGCGGCCGGCTCCTTCAAGATGATGGTCTATCTGCAGAACCAGAACGGGCAATGGCTGTCCAACCAGTTCCTGCCCGGATTGCCGAACGGAACGGGAAACCTGAACAACGGGCCGGTTGACCTGCGAACCTTCACGAACGTGCCGCATCACTACGTGACCGTTGGATCGGCCATTCCGGAACCCGGCAGCCTCGCCTTCCTGGCGACGGGACTCCTGCCGCTTCTTGGCCTTCGCCGGCGCAAGTAACAAGCTAGAGGGTTGAAATGCAGAATGGAGGTTGGAAACCGGATATCTTCATCCGGCCTCCAACCTCCATTTTCTAACGTGCAACTGGCGCCCTCGGAGGGAGTCGAACCCCCGACTCAAGGCTTAGGACGCCCCAGCTCTATCCACTGAGCTACGAGGGCAACGGTATCGGCCGCGTTCAGCGCCACGCTCATTGTACCACTGCAGCCGAAGGGCCGTCAAAGTCGGTGCCCGGAGGGGGGCGGGCGACGACTCCGCCTATACTGCGCGACGTGACATCAACCCCGCACGCCCGTTAACCCGATTACCACTCCATTTACGAGGCCGCCATGTCCATTCCCACGTCCGCACCATCGAATGCCCCTTTGCCCGCCGGAACGTCCTTTCAGCGCCGCGCGCCGGCTTTGGGCTGGTACGTTCTCGTTGCCGTTCTCGTCCTCCTGTGGCTTTGCCCCATCCGCTCGGGAACGCTTCGGAATGCGATCCTTGCCGACGCGGCATTGGTATGGGTTGTCGGCCTCCTCGTCTGGCGCCGCCGGGCGGTAGCCCTCGTTCTTTTGGCCGTCGCAGCGGTCCTCGTCTTGGCGATTGCATTTGTGCCTGGTCGCCCGTCGGACCCCAGAGCACTCCGCGACCAATATGTGACGAGTCTGCGCGGTTACGAGGGCATACGGTACGTGTGGGGCGGGGAAAACCATCGGGGTGTCGATTGCTCCGGGCTCGTGCGCGGTGCTCTCGCGGAAGCTGAGTTCCGGCTAGGCGCCCGAACGCTGAACCCGGCGCTGTTGAGAGGAGCCTTTGCGCTCTGGCGCAACGATGCGACCGCCATGTCCTTACGCGATGGATACAATGACCGCGCGCGGCGTGTGGACGAGGTTCGCACCCTGAATAACGCTCGGGCGGATCTGCTCGCCCCGGGCGATTTCGCGGTGACGCCTGGCGGCAACCACACTCTCGCCTATCTTGGCGGCGGGACTTGGATCGCCGCCGATCCGATGCTCCGGGTTGTCAAGACGTATCGATCCCCAGACACCCGCGAGTTCTGGCTTTCGACGCGCCTCATCATCCTCCGCTGGCGCGTCCTTGAGCCGTAGGATCCCGGCGCAGGGATCCGGCATACGCCATCAATTTCCCGAATGGCGTGGTCCTAGCGAAAACCACCGTCCCTTGCGGCCGGTAGAAACCGGCGGCAAGCCGCCCCAGGCAAACTGCACCGTCGCAAATGGTATGCGATCGCCCAATCTGCCGTAGGACCTCTCCCCCAAACGTGCGTGCGTGTTAAGGAAATAGACACCGGGCCGGGTTAAAATGTGACGAACCACTCTCTCATGCTAAGTTAAGCGCCCGCCGAACATAGAACCACGGCTCTTTGCGGTTTCAGATCATTTTTCTCGAGAAACCGCGTGACACACGCTCAGCACTACCGTTAACCCATTCAGAATTCATCCATCATAAACCGGCCGCGGCGCCCGGGCACTCAGCCCGCCCCGCGTGCCCCAAGACTCATTACCCGCACTCATTCAGGGGATTCACAGTTGGACAAGATATATATAACCGGCGGAAAACGGCTTGAAGGCAGAGTCCGCATCAGCGGCAGCAAAAACGCCACACTGGCCGTTCTCGCCGCCGCTCTCACCAGCAAGGGGGAAGTCACCCTCCGAAACGTTCCCGAGATTGGCGACATCGATACCATGCTGGAACTCTTCGAAGTCCTTGGCGTCCAGATCCGCCGGACTCCCCAGGATCCGACCGAGATCACTCTCAACTGCGCGAATCTGGCCACCAGCGAAGCGCCTTACGATATCGTCAACCGGATGCGCGCATCGTTCAACGTCCTGGGTCCCCTTCTTGCCCGCAACGGCCACGCTCGTGTGGCTTTGCCCGGCGGATGTGACATCGGGGCGCGCCCCGTGGATTTCCACCTCAAGGGGCTGGAGGCGATGGGCGCGGTTATCCATGTGAACAAGGGTTACGTGGAAGCCGTGTGTCCGCGTCTGCGCGGCGCCAACATCCTGATGGATTACCCGTCTGTGACGGCGACCAGCCACCTGATGGCCACCGCCTGCCTCGCCGAAGGCCGAACGGTGATCGAAAGCGCGGCGATGGAGCCGGAAGTGATGGATGTGGCCGCTTTCCTGAGCAAAATGGGCGCGCGCATCTGGGGTGCGGGAACGAAGACAATCGAGATTGAAGGCGTCGGCGAACTGGGCCCGTGCCGCCACAACATGATTCCAGACCGCATGGAGGCCGGCACGTTTGCGCTGGCCGCGGCCATCACCGGCGGCGAGATATTCCTGGAAGGCGCCATTCCCGAGCAGATGACGGCCACCCTGCTGAAACTTCAGCAGACAGGCACCGTCGTCGAACCGCTCGGTTTGCCCGCCCGCCAGGATCACCTGGCCAGCGGTACCATCGCCGGCATGTTCGAGCCTGAAGGCCGCATTGAAACCGATACCGCCGTCGCCGCGCACGGCCTGATGGTCGTGGGGCCAAAGCGCCCGCAACCGGTCGACATCCGCACCATGCCGCACCCTGGCTTCCCCACGGACATGCAGCAACCCATGGCCTCGCTGCTCTGCATCGCGGACGGCTGCTCGCTCATCACCGAGACCCTGTTCGAGCGCCGATTCAAGTACGTCAACGAGCTCCAGCGCATGGGCGCCAACATCCGCACCGACGGCCAGAGCGCCATCATCCTCGGAGTGGATCGCCTCATCGGCTGCCAGGTCCAGGCCAGCGATCTCCGCGCCGGGGCCGCGCTCGTTCTCGCGGGGTTGGTGGCCGAGGGCGAAACCGAGGTCGATAAGGTCCATTACATCGATCGCGGCTACAGCCAGATCGTGCGCAAACTGGCCGGCGTTGGCGCCGACATCTCCCGGCGAGACGTCGAAGCGCCGGTTATCGCCATGGCCGCGTAGCCGAAGCCTTCGGCAGGAATCCGGAAGCCAGGCGATCGGTAAACTCTCAAGTCCACCGGTCTCCCGGCTTCCTTATGATCCGGCTTGCTTCAAATTCCCCGTTTGCGCTTTCCGGCGTGGTATATTAGGAGAGAGGCGTTTGTTCGCCTCACCAACTCCAACCCTGTATCAGAGAGGATACTCCACGATGAGGACACGGGCCATATTGGCCGCAGCGCTCCTGGCCACGATAACCCTTTCGGGCTGCACCCTCGCTCGCCAGGTCACCACCAGGAAATTCGATTTCACCCAGAACCTGATCCCTACGCGTAATCACGGCGACAAGTACGACACAGGCTTCTCCGACACCGGCGGCCCTATCGGGCCATTACCTTTCGACATCGTCATTACCGGCGACGTGCGAGACAAATATGACAAGTATCACGGAGGCGTGGATTACGCTTACCTGACGTACAAAGCCCACACCACAGCGACGGCTCCGGTCCGCGTGAGGCTTTGGGCGACGCTTGGCACCAGCGTTGGAGACTGCCCTCCCGTGGTCAACGGCCAGGTACCGGAACAGGCGCAGGTTATCCTCGACGTCACCATCCCGGCCAACGGCTTGGTGGACAACGAATCCACCAAACCGTTCAACACCGAGGAACTCCGCAAGATAGTCGAGGCGCTGCTGATGCAGCCAAACAACTCCGCGGCGTGCGTCTACGTTGAAGCGGATTGCCCGGACGATCCGGCCGGCAACGTGGAGGTAACCGACCTCAACGTGCTGGGCCGCGCCCACGGATCCCTGTTTTAGCGAAGCGGACAGCTATAACCAAACCAACAGCGGTCAGCCGAAACAAATCGACTGACCGCTGTTCGCGTTCTTAGCAGGTTGGCCCTCCGTGCCCGACGTTCCTGGTCGGGCCGCGGTGCCCGACGCGTCCGCCCTCAGTATGTCAGGCCTCCGTGCCCGACGCTCCTGCCCGAGACTTTTCACCGCCGGAATCCGCGGTCAAGCTCTGGGACGATAGTGTTCCGCCGTGATCCTGATGCCATCGTCGTAAGGCGTTGCCATCGACCCGAATGCCCGATCGAATTTGCCGGAATCGAACAGATACGGGCGATCGTACTGGTACACCATCTCGCCGGTCTCCTTGATCGTCCTGTTGAACAGACCGCCGACGGTAAGCAGCCAGTTCGGGAGGAGCGCGACGCCATCCGGACCGCCCATGGCGGCGGCCGCCCGCGCGACAAATTCCCGACCGGTGAGGGGAGGCGCGGCCGTCGGCAGATGCCACGATTGCCCGAAAGCATCGTCCCGCCGAGCGAGCGCGTACAATCCCCGGGCGGCGTCGGGGATGAACGTGAACGAATGCGCCGCGTCCGCGCTTCCCATCCACTGAGCCTTCTTGCCACGGGCGAGATTCGAGAACACCAGCAGGTTGGGGACGCTCGTGGCGCCGATTGCGGGGCCGTAGAAATCCGCGCTCCGGGCAATCAACGCGTTCACGTTGCCGGCAGCCATCTCATCGAGGAGCCGGCGCGCAATCTGCGCTCGAACCTCCCCTTTCCGGCTGCTCGGATTGAACGGCGTTTCCTCCGTCATCGGCCCATCGACGATGCCGTACATGTACACGTTGTCAAAGAAGATCAGCCTGGCGGACGCTTCCCGGCAGGCCGCGATCACGCTGGCCATGATCTTCGGCCATTGATCGCGCCACGCTCGTATGTCGTAGGCCAGACCGGCAAGAAGATAAACGGTGGACGAGCCGCGCACGGCGTCCATGGTGGCCTGGCCGTCGGTGAGATCCGCCTTTACGGCTTCCGCCCCCGGAACCGCGTATCCGCGCCGTGAGACCAGGCGAACGGGTTCGTCCGCATCCAGGAGGATCGGGACCAGCGCATTCGCCACCGCGCCTCCGGCTCCAAGAACTGTGTGAAGTGCCATGCCGTATTATGTGCAGCGGCGCAGCGGCGGAGAGAGGGCGCGGCGCCGGATGCAACTTTATCCATCCCGGGTTTTGAGCGCGTGGCTGGGCGCTCGTCCCGGCGACTGAAGTCACGGCTATGAAGAGCCCCATGTCGGCCTTCGCCGATTGCGGAATCAGCCCGCGCAGGCGGGCTTCGTGCCGGTCAGAGCCGCCCGTACGGGCCGGAATCAAAGTGATAGCCCGTTACCACCCTCCCGAAAACTCGGGATGACTCATGTCAAGGTAGGTCGGGCCTCCGTGCCCGACACCGGATCCTACGCTTCGCGTACGGGAGTCTGGTTTTCCCGAGTGATGCGCGCGAGGAACCGCAGTGCCTCATTCACCGAATCGGCATCCGGGAAAACCTCCGCAACATCGGGCTCGATCCGAACGACTCCACCGAAGCTCTTGCGACCAGCCCCCAGCCGTCTGACGGTCAGACCAGCCAGATCGTATTCAGGGCGGAGTTCGTCCTGTGAACCGGGCTGACTATTTTCACAATTTCATCTTTGCAGGGGTGACAGGTCGACGCGACATCAGGCGTTCCTTTAGCTCTTCCGAGGTATTCCATCTTCGGGATGCGCGTCGGCTTCGGCGATCCGCCGGTCGAGCTCCAACCGTTGAGCGTCGGTTAGCTCCGGTAACGTCCCCGCGTCATCCAGACTGTCCCATACGGCGTCCATCAGTTGGAGCCGCTGCTCAACCGGCCAGGTACCGACTTCCTTCAATACGGCCGTGACATCCATCCGCTGTTCCTCACTGCCAGGCGCGCACCACACTATACGCGTTCGTTGCCTGCTTCGTGTTCCCATCATCAGCGTACACCGAGCGAATCAGTTCGCTCCAGTGCCGACCCGGCACGAAAGAGGGAGCGAACCAACCGGTCCGCTCCCCCATTCATCGCTCATCGTTCCGCGTTCATCGTTCGCTTAGTAGTCGTAGTCCTCGCCGCCACCGCCGCCTTGCGGGGCCGGCTTCTTCTCCGGCTTCTCCACCACCACGCACTCGGTGCTCAGCACCATGTTCGCGATGCTGGCCGCGTTCTGCAGGGCGGAGCGGGTGACCTTCACCGGGTCCACGATGCCCGCCTTCACGAGGTCAACGTACTCCTCGGTGCTGGCGTCCAAACCTTCGCCCCACGGCAGGTTGCGGACCTTCTCGACGCAGACGGAGCCTTCGAGGCCCGCGTTTCCGGCGATCTGGCGAAGCGGTTCTTCGAGAGCGCGCTTCACGATGTTCACGCCCACCTTGAACTCGGCATCCGCGCCTTTCAGCAGGGAATCAAGTTCGGGAGCGATCTTGACCAGCGTGGCGCCGCCGCCGGGGACGATGCCTTCCTCAACCGCCGCGCGGGTGGCCGAAAGGGCGTCCTCGAAGCGGTGCTTCTTCTCTTTGAGCTCGGTCTCGGTGGCCGCGCCGACCTTCAGCACGGCAACGCCGCCCGCCAACTTCGCCAGGCGCTCCTGGAGCTTCTCGCGGTCGTAGTTGCTGTCTGTGGTCTCGATCTGTGCCTTGATCTGGGCGATGCGGCCCTTCACGCCGTCCACGGTTCCGCCGCCCTCAACGAGGGTGGTGTTTTCCTTGGTCACAACCAGGCGCTTCACCTTGCCGAACATATCCGGCGTGATGTTCTCCAGCTTGATGCCGAGGTCATCGGAGATGAACTGGCCGCCGGTGAGCACGGCGATATCGCCGAGCATCGCCTTGCGGCGGTCGCCGAATCCGGGCGCCTTCACGGCAACCACGTTCAGGATTCCGCGAATCTTGTTCACCACGAGGGTGGCCAGGGCTTCACCGTCAACGTCTTCAGCGATGATGAGGAGCGGCTGGCGGCTCTGGGCGACCTTCTCGAGCACGGGGACGAGGTCCTGGGCGCTGCTGATCTTCTTCTCGTAGATGAGCACGGCGGCGTCTTCGACGACGACTTCCATGCGCTCGGGGTCGGTGACGAAATAGGGGCTGATGTAGCCCTTGTCGAACTGCATGCCTTCGGTGAACTCGAGGGTGGTATCGGTCCCCTTGGACTCTTCAACCGTGATAACGCCGTCCTTGCCGACCTTGTCCATCGCCTCGGCGATGAGTTCGCCGATTTCGCGGTCGTTGCCCGCGATGCTGGCGACGTCGGCGACTTCGTTCTTCTCGGAGATGCTGATCGCCTTCTCCTTGAGGATGCCGACGGCCTTTTCCACGGCGGCGTCGATGCCCTTGCGGATGGCCATTGGATTGCCGCCGGCGGCGACCACGCGAAGGCCTTCATTGACCATCGCCTGCGCCAGAACGGTCGCGGTCGTGGTGCCGTCACCCGCCACGTCATTGGTCTTACTGGCCACTTCCCGCACCAGTTGGGCGCCCTGGTTCTCGAACGGGTCCTTCAGTTCGATTTCCTTGGCCACCGTTACGCCGTCTTTGGTGATGGTGGGCGCGCCCCACTTTTTGTCTAATACGACGTTGCGGCCGCGCGGTCCGAGCGTGACCTTCACGGCATCCGCTACCTTATTAACACCGCGCTCCAGGCCCCTGCGGGCCTCTTCATCAAACAACAGGTCTTTCGCTGCCATTATTATGCTCCTTCGTTCCGAAGGATTCAGGGTTCAGGAATCGGGATTCAGGCCGAACCGGTTGCTGAATCCTGGATCCTGAATCCTGGATCCTACTCTTTCACTGCGTAAATCTGGTCCTGGTCGAGGATGACGTAGTCCTCGCCTTCAACGGTCACTTCGTTTCCGCCATACTTGGCGTATATCACCACGTCGCCGGCCTTCACGTTCATCTGGGCGCGCTGGCCGCTATCGAGAACGCGGCCCGGGCCCACGGCAATGACCTTGCCCTCTTGCGGGCGCTTCTTGGCGGTGTCCGGCAGCAGGATGCCCCCTATGGACGTTTCCGGGGCGTCTACCGCCTGTACCACAACTTTGTCTCCGATGGGTTTGATCACAACGATCCTCCTTGGTGGGACGTCAGCCTATAGCGCTCGCCCCTGCGGACTGTTAGCACTCGACTGAATGGACTGCTAATCTCCTCGTTGATTAATAGCAAACGGGACCGGTTGTGTCAACTGGCGATTGGGTTGAGCGACCGAATAGGTTACATCGCCTCCCAGACTCTTACGACCGTGTTAAGCGGGCTGGCACGTTCTATGCACTCAATCTGGAGTGGAATTCCCGCACCGGTATCGGTGCGATTCACCCAGGAAAGGGCCCGTACTATCTTGAACACCAGAAGATCAATCCAACTGGTGGCTGTCGCCATGCTTGCGGCGACGGCCACGGCGGCGTGGGCGGAGGTGACACAATCCGTCAACGCCGCGAACTGCGCAACGGTCAAGCCGGCCGGTCCGCGCACCGGCGCCAACGGCGTCAAGTTCCTCAACGTTGAAGGCTCGGCCAATGGCGTGAACGCTTCCTATGGCGTTCTCCGATTCGACACGTCGCCGCTGAAGACCGCTTTCGACGCCCAGTTTGGCGCAGGCGGATACACCTTGAGTGACGTCAGCCTCTCACTCATCGAGTCCAACGCTGCGTTCACCAAGCCCGGCAACATCGGGTTCGCCTTCTCGCCGGACAACACCACGGACATCAGCGCAGCCAATACGGCTCTGCAGTACGATGCGGCGAACGCGCTGCATTCCCACCAATTCGCGCAGACATCCATTACAAGCGGGTCGTTCACCACCACTGGCAACGTCAACAGCGGCCAGGTCGATGTCTATGACCTCTTCGCCGCCAACGAGGGCAGCGACGCCCTGGTCCACGCGATCCTGAGCGGCGGCATCGCCACCCTCATCGTGAACGATGAGGACCCGACAGTTGCCGCCACGTGGACCGGTTACACCAACACGAAGCCGCCGTTCCTGACGGTGAAGGCGGTTCAAGCCGTTCCTGAGCCGGGCAGCATTGCCCTTTTGCTCGGCGCCGCTCCCGCACTGCTGGCATTCCGCCGCCGCCGCGCGTAATTGCCTGGCGCTCCGCTCTCAGCCTCCCGCCAACTGCGTTGACGGGAGGCTGCTTTGTATTTGGCGACGGAACAAGGCCGCGCGAGGAGCAGCGCTATGCTATAATTGGGTCAAGCGTTGTTTCAGATGATTGAACCACGCGGCCCGTGGTTGCGTCTTCATAGTAGAGGCGTGACTCATCAGGAGGGGTGGTATTGAAGACGAGAAGTGGGTCGGTTCTGATTCTGGCGCTGCTATGCATCGTGGCTTATATGATGTTCAAGCAGAGCGCTGCCACCACCAGTCCCAAACGCGTCAAAACGACTGAGTTTATCCAGGCGGTGACGGACGGGAAGATGCTGAAGGCTGAGATATCAGCCGATGGGAAAACCATCACGGGTTACGCCAAGAATGGCGAGCCGAAGGCGATCATCACCGACGTGCCGACCTGGGAAGAAGCGCGCAAAGACATCATAAACCAGTTGCAGACACATAAGGTGCCTTGGACGCAAGTGACGCCGCCGATCCAGGAGTGGATCGTCACGGCGCTCGCAACAATCCTGCCCCTGGTCCTCGTCCTGGGCCTGATGTGGCTGTTCCTGTTCCGCCAGGCGCAGGCGGGCGGCAATCAGGCGATGAATTTCGGACGGAGCCGCGCGAAACGCCTCGGGGAGAACGTTCCGAAGGTCACGTTCAACGACGTGGCCGGCGTTGATGAAGCCAAGCAGGAACTGGGCGAGGTTGTCGAGTTCCTGAAGAACGCCAAGAAATTCCAGGCGCTGGGCGCCAAAATCCCGAAGGGCGTGCTTTTGCTGGGGCCTCCGGGGTGTGGCAAGACGCTGCTGGCGCGCGCGGTGGCCGGAGAAGCGGGCGTTCCGTTCTTCCATATCAGCGGCTCCGACTTCGTCGAGATGTTCGTCGGTGTCGGCGCGTCACGCGTCCGCGACCTCTTTGACACGGCCAAGGCGAACCGGCCAGCGCTGGTCTTTATCGACGAGATCGACGCGGTCGGCCGCCAGCGCGGCGCCGGGCTCGGCGGCGGACACGACGAACGCGAACAGACGCTCAACCAGTTGCTGGTTGAAATGGACGGATTCGATCCCAACGCGGGCGTGATCCTCATCGCCGCCACCAACCGGCCGGACGTGCTGGACCCCGCGCTCCTTCGCCCGGGCCGCTTCGATCGGCGCGTCACCGTTGACCTTCCCGACCAGGTGGGCCGGCTCGCCATCCTCAAAGTCCACGCGAAGGACAAGCCGCTGGCGGACGACGTGAGCCTGGAGACGCTGGCGAAGCGCACGCCGGGATTCAGTGGTGCGGATCTGGCGAACCTAGTGAATGAAGCGGCGCTCTGGGCCGCGCGCCGCGAGAAGACCCGCATCGACATGTCGGACATGGCGGAAGCCATCGAGCGCGTCGTCGCCGGTCCCCAGCGTAAGAGCCGCCTGTTGACGGACCACGACAAGGAAGTGGTCGCGTACCACGAGCTCGGCCACGCCATCGTGGGACACCTGCTGCCGGACGCCGACCCCATCCACAAGGTGACGATTCTGCCGCGCGGCATGGCGCTGGGCTACACGCTGAGCATGCCGGACGAAGACCGGTTCACAACCACGAAAAGCGAGCTGCTGGCCCGCATCACCATGTCGCTCGGCGGTCGCGTCGCCGAGGAAATGGTGTACGACGAATTCGATACGGGCGCGCAGAGCGACCTCGAAACGGCATCGGACATCGCCCGCCGGATGGTGATGGAATACGGGATGAGCGACGTCCTCGGGCCGCTGAGCCTCGGCAAACGGCACGGCAATCCGTTCCTGGGCCGCGACCTGATGGAAGAGCGGAACTACGGCGAGGAAGTCGCATCGGCCATCGACAAGGAAGTCCGCAACATCATCGACCAGTGCTATTCCGAGGCGCGTCGCATCCTGATGGACAACCGCCAACTGATGGACAAAATGAAGGACTACCTCCTGGAACGCGAAATGCTGGAAAAGGAGGAGTTCGAGACTCTCATGGCCGGCGGCACGCTGCCGGACAAGCCGCTGGAGCCGCCGCCCGCGCCCTCCGCGCCGGCCGAACTCGAGCGCAGGGACGACCCCGTCAAGACGCCGAGACTGCGACCGGAACCCGCATAGCGGAGCTGGAAATCGGGGGCGAAGCCGGGGCGAACCATTCGCCACGGCTTCGCCCCTCCCTTTAGTCCCGCGCCGGCGCCGCCACTTCACACGCAATGACGCCTATCTTCCAGAGTGCCCCCAACTTTTCCGAAGGACGCGAAGCCGAAACGCTGCGACGCTTGCGAGATGCGGCGCGCGTCCCGGGCGCCGCTCTTTGCGATTTCTCGGCCGACATCGATCACAATCGCTGCGTCGCGACGCTGGTGGGAGATGCGGCGGGCCTCGAACGTGCCGCGGTGGAAATGGCGCGCGTGGCCGTTGAGCGCATTGACCTGCGGGCGCACGAGGGCCGGCACCCTTTCGTCGGGGCGCTGGACGTGCTGCCGTTCATCCCGCTCCGCGACGCGACTATGGACGATGCGGTGCGCCTGGCGCATACGACCGGCGCGCGCATCGCGGGCGAACTGAGCCTTCCGGTCTACTATTACGCGGCCGCGTCGCCCGAAAACACCTCGCTCCCGGCGCTTCGGAAAGGTGGGCTGGCCGGCCTCGCGGGGCGGATGCGATATTCCCCGCCGGACGAAGGCCCCGCGGAACCGCACCCGACGGCCGGCGTTGCCATCGTCGGCGCGCGCGAACCGTTGATCGCGTACAACGTGAACCTGGCGTCGAACGACGTGCGGATCGCGGTGGCTATTGCCAAACGGATTCGCGAGTCCGGCGGCGGCCTGCCCGGCGTCCGCGCTCTGGGGATATTCCTCGCGTCGCGCGATCAGGCGCAGGTGAGCGTAAATATCACCGACACCCGCGCGGTGAGCATGGCGGACGTGTTCGACGTTGTCCGCGCTCTTGCCACCGCTCAGGGCGTGCATGTCGCGGGGGCCGAACTCATCGGAGGGATATCGAACGAGAACCTGCTTCGGAATGCGGGGCGTGACTTCGGGTGCGTGGTTGAGCCAAACCGGATTCTGGACAACTGGCTGCCTTGACAGGAGGCGGGCGCTACCCGGCCTTTCCGGCGCCGATCCTTCATCGTGTCCTCCGTCTGTGCTAAACTAACGCATAATCAAGCACATTAGGTAAGGAAGTAGAGTATGTCGAGTCTCCCCATTCGCGAAGGTCTCACGTTTGACGACCTTCTGCTGGTCCCCAATCGCTCCGATGTGGTCCCCGCAGACGTGGACACATCAACCATGCTGACGAAGCAGATCCGCCTGTCCATCCCGCTGGTGAGCGCCGCGATGGACCGCGTGACGGAAGGTCGGATGGCAGTGTGGATGGCCCGCATGGGAGGCATCGGCATCGTTCACCGGAACATGACGCCGGAGCGGCAGGCCGAGGAAGTGGACAAGGTCAAGCGATCCGAGTCCGGGATGATCAGCAAACCCATCACCGTTCACCCTGGGGCGACCGTGGGCGACGTCCGCGATATCACCGAGAAATACCACATTTCCGGCGTGCCTGTCACCGATGAAAATGGCCGACTGGTAGGCATCATCACGAATCGCGACCTGCGGTTTCAGGCAAACTGGGACGAGAAGGTCGATGATGTGATGACCAAGACCAACCTGGTGACAGTGCCGGTTGGAACGGACCTGGAGACGGCGAAATCCAAACTCCACGAGAACCGGATCGAAAAACTCCTGGTGGTGGACGACGATTACAAACTCCGCGGCCTCATCACGATCAAGGATATCGACAAGGCTATCGAGTTCCCCGGAGCGTCCAAAGATGCGCAGGGCCGCCTCATCGTAGGCGCATCGGTGGGCATTTCAGCCGATACAGAGAAACGGCTGGCGCTTCTCCTGGAGCACGACGTGGACGTGATCGTTGTCGACTCCGCGCATGGCCACTCGCGCAACGTCATCGAACAGGTACGGCGCATCAAAAACAGCCACCCGAATCTGCCGGTCATCGCCGGTAACGTGGCCACCGGCGAGGCGACGCGCGCGCTGATTGAAGCCGGCGCGGACGCCATCAAGGTCGGCATCGGGCCGGGAAGCATCTGCACCACGCGCGTCATCGCCGGCGTGGGCGTCCCACAACTGACCGCGATTGAGGATTGCATGGAAGTGGCGTCACGCGTCGGGATACCGGTGATCTCGGACGGCGGCATCCGCTACAGCGGCGACATCGTGAAGGCTCTGGCGAAGGGCGCTCAGACGGTGATGCTGGGGAACCTCCTGGCGGGCCTGGAGGAAAGCCCCGGCGACGTCATTTACTACCAGGGGCGGCAGTACAAGGAATATCGTGGGATGGGCAGTGTGGAGGCCATGAAGGAAGGCGGCCGCGACCGGTATTTCCAGGCAGCCGACGCCACACCCACCAAGTTGGTCCCCGAGGGCATCACGGCGCGCGTCCATTACCGGGGACGGCTGCGCGACTATGTCTACCAACTGATGGGCGGCGTGAGAAGCGGCATGGGCTATTGCGGAGCGCACACGATCGACGATCTTCGGGACAACGCCACTTTCGTGCGCGTAACCGCCGCCGGTATCCGCGAAAGCCACCCGCACGACGTGACCATCACCCAGGAAGCGCCAAACTACACCGTGGAATGAGGGCAACCGGCCTTGAGGCGTTGCCTGAATGGGCCACAACGATTCTAAAGCAGTAAGGCCGGCGTTGTACCGGTCTTACTGCTTTGATCATCCGGGTATCGCCTTCCGGGTGCGTGTCAGGAGAGTTTACCCCATCGGCTTCAGCCGATGGGGACCAAGGTGACCGGATACGCACCACTATCTTGCGACGCACCCCAGCCTAGGTCAGGCGTCCCAGCCACGGAATCCCGATCCGATCGTCAATGGACGGCCCTCCCCGCCAACGGATACCGATTGGCCTGCCCCATTCCCACCGAGCGGTCCACCGAGGGTGGCGGGCAAGCACAAAATCCCCAGGCCGTTCCCGAATTCGGCCAATTGTGATACGATCTGGTACAATATCTGGTGAACTAATACGAGACTCGCCGTTGACTGGAGACTGATATGCACATCGTCACCCGTTTCACCCTGCCCCTCGTAGCTGCCGCCGCCCTCTGCGCGCCAGCGAACTCCGCGATCCTCCGCGTCAAGGCGGACGCTCCCGGCCCCACCCACACCGGCGCCTCATGGGCGACGGCTTTCCTCAAGGTTCAAGACGCTGTCACGGCGGCGCAAGCCGGCGATGAGGTGTGGGTGGCGGCGGGAACGTACGCCGAAAACATCAAGATCGCCGCCGCCACGCCGGTATCGTTATACGGCGGGTTTACCGGAACCGAGACGGCCCGCGGACAACGCACCCTCCCGGCATCTGACACGGTCCTCGACGGTGGTGGCGTGGGAACGGTGATCGCCATTCGCGCGGCGGGCGTAACAGTGGACAGATTTACGATCCGGCATGGAAGTGGCAATCCACTCTTCTCGGGAAATCCGGACCTCCTGGAGTTACAGGGCTCCGGCATCGCCTGTATGGGCGCGAGCCTTACCATTTCGCACAACATCGTCACGGGGAATTTCGCGCACGGCGGCGACATGGGAGGCCTTCCCCTGAGCGCGGGCAGCGGAGGCGGCATCTATTGCACCGGAGCCAATCCGCTCATCGATTCCAACGTCATCTCCGGCAATCAGGCGTTCGGGATCAGCAGCATTAACTACAGTT
The DNA here is from genome assembly GCA_036504095.1 of Armatimonadota bacterium. NCBI lineage: Bacteria > Bacillati > Armatimonadota > Armatimonadota bacterium. The sequence goes on from DASXVS010000048.1 coordinate 177,196, forward strand.
GGCCCGGCTATTTCGTATCCGCTTCGGGCGCCGGGATATACGCGGACGGCGGCGGCGCCGTGATTCGGGGAAACACGATCACGGACAACTCCATAGCTTTCTCCAAGGAGGAGCCGCCGGTTGAGGCGGGCAACGGCTTCACGGACGGGTTCCAGGCATACGGCGGCGGAATTTCCTGCGCTCAGGCTACCATCGTCAAGAACGTCATCGCCCGCAACTCCGTCACCGCCATCAGTTGGAGCCGGACAACGCGCGGGGCTATTCAAGGCACGGGCTCTGCCGGTGGCGGAGGAATCTATGCCACGGGCGCGTGCACGATCATCGGCAACTTGATCTATGGCAACTCCCTTACCGCGAACTCCGCATCATACGGTGGTGGCGTTAACTGCCTCACAGCCTCCGTACTTACGAATAACACGATCACCGGCAATACCAGGTCGTTCAGCAGTGGGCAGTCCAGCGAAGAGAACAACGTCATGGCGGACGGGACTCAAACCAACAACATCATCGGAGTCTGGACCGATCCCCTCTTCGTGAATCCCGCATCTGGCGACTACCACCTGAAGCCGGGGTCTCCGATGATAGACGCCGGTGACGATTCGGTGGTTCAACCCGGCGACACCGACCTCGATGGTATGCCGCGCATTCGGGGCGCACACGTGGATATGGGTTGTTACGAGGCGCCGACCTCCCTCCGCGTTAAGTGGGATGCACCCGGCCCGGCTCACGATGGCAAGACCTGGGCAACCGCCTACCTGAAGGTCCAGGATGCCGCATCCGCCGTTAGTCCAGGCGACGAAGTCTGGGTGGCGGCGGGAACGTACTTCGAAAACGTCCTCATGACCGGCGCCGCATCGATATCCCTCTACGGCGGGTTCGCCGGGACCGAGGGCAGCCGCAGCGAACGCGAAACCTCGATCAACCCGACGGTTCTGGATGGGTACAGATGGAGAACCGTTCTAACCATCCCGGCCGGCGCGGACGGCGTCACAGTTGATGGTTTCACGATTCAGAACGGCGGCGCACCGTTCTACGGCGGCATCTTTTTCAATGGGAACCCGCGCAGCGGCGGCATTCAGTGCGTGGGAAACAACGCCGTCATCCAGAACAACGTCATTCGGAATAACTACGGGCTTCTGGGCGGCTCCGGGACCGCGGGGGGGCAAGTGAGTTTCGTCGGCTCGGGCGGCGGTGTGAGGGTGATGGGAAATGGCGTGATTCTGCGCGGAAACATCATCGCGGACAATTCCGTGTATATGGACATCTCGAACCGGCATATCATCGGCAGCCACGTTTCCGCCTTCGGCGACGGGGGTGGAGTAAGCATCTCGGGGACCAACGCGCGCGTGATACGCAACGTCATCACCGGGAACTCGGTGTACGCAAACGCCACGGATAGCGAATACGGTTTCCTCACGGGATACGCATCAGGCGGTGGTATTGCGGCTCACTCGGATGCTGTCCTCACCGGCAACGTCATCGCGCGCAACACGGTTTTCGGGACTGCCCTCGGCGACAGCGGGGGGATAATCGGTGGGGCCACCCTGGCCAACAATACGATTGTCAGCAATTCCGCCAGCGCTGAAAACGCCGCCGACGCGCACGCCGGCGGAGTAAACACAGGGGGGCTGGTGAAGAACAACATCTTCGCATATAACGTCCCGCTCGAATCGCTCACAGCGGAGAGCGCCTCTTTCAACGATGCTTTCGGAGAAGCGCCCATAGCCAGCGCAACGAACCTCGCGCTCGACCCGCAGTTCGTCAACGCCGGCAGCGGGAACTACCACCTTCTGCCAGGCTCGCCATGCATTGACGCGGGTGACAATTCTATCGTTGCGGCGGGCGACACGGACCTGGACGGCAGACCGCGCATTATCGGCGGTCACGTCGATATCGGCGCTTACGAGACGCCGAGAACTCCGCTAATGCTGGATGCGGCCCGCGCCCTGGAAATTGCGGCGGGGCTTTCGGCGCCGGTGGCCGGCGAGGTTGCCCGTTTGGACGTGGTCGCGGGAGATTCCGCGGGCAAGGTGGATATGAGGGACGCGGCAGCGCTCTTACGGATGGCCAATGGGCTGAATTGAAGGCGGCCGGAAGCGCTCGAGGGATCGATTAGGCGCACCAGACGATCGCCCGTGGCGGAGCGCCCAGACGCGGTTGAACACCTCCACCATCCGAGGGTCCCACTGCGTGCCGGCGCCCTGCTGGAGCACCTGAAGGGCCTGCTCCGCGGTCATCGCGCGGCGATACGGACGGTGGTCGGTGATGGCACAATATGCGTCGGCCACGGCCACGAGACGGGCCGCGACAGGGATGTCATCGCCTGAGATCCGCCCGGGATAGCCCTTGCCGTCCCACCGTTCGTGGTGGAAGTGGGCAGCGTCCGCCAGCATCGCCGGCGCTTCGGTCGCCCTCACCAGCAGAGCGCCGAGTTCGGTATGGCGCTCCATCGCCTCGAACTCATCCTGGCTCAGTTTGCCCGGTTTGCGGAGGCTGAACTCGGCGACGCCAATCTTGCCCACGTTGTAGACGAGGGCGGCGGCACGGAGGATGGTGATCTCCGCCGGCGGCCAGCCGAGTTCGGCCGCCATCGCGACGGCGTAGCCGGCGACCTCCTCGGCGTGCCTCCGCGTATAGCGATCGCGGTTGTCCACCGCGCACACCAACGCATCCAGCGTCGCAAATCCGGCGATCTCGTCCAGGCCCGCGCGGATATCCCCCAGGCCGCAGTGCGTTCCCCTTCGGCGCTTCGCGGCGTAGAGGTTCGCATCCGCGTGGCTGAGAAGGCCGGAGGCGCTGAGCGCGTCATCGGGATAGGCTGCCACGCCACACGACATGCGCAGGGGAACATCCTCGCCGTTATGGAGGAATCCGTCGGTATCGAGCGTCTGCCGGATTCGATCGACAATGCTTTCGGCAACGGGCGCATCCGCCCCCGGGAGAACCGCCGCGAACTCGTCTCCGCCATAGCGGGCCAGCAGGTCGAACTCGCGGGTGTTTCTTTTCAGCACTCGCGCAACGTGCCGCAGGACCTCATCGCCGACCGGATGGCCGAACGCGTCGTTGAATATCTTGAAATCATCAAGGTCCATCATCAGCACCGCGAGCGGCTTGCCGTCGCGCTGAGCCCGGGCGATTTCGTGGCCCAGTCTCGCCTGGATAACCTTGTTGTTCAACAGACCGGTCACCGGGTCCGTTTCCGCGGCCTCCTCCATGGCTGCGTGCAGGCGCGCGTTCCGCAGCGCAGACGCCAGTTCGGCGGCCACAGACCTGGCGAGGGCTTGCTCCGTCCCCGTGAACGGGTCCGGCGTTCTCCAGAGCACCAGCCAGCTCAATGAGCCATCGTCGTGCGAAATCCTGCCGATAACCACCTGCAGCCGGGATGCCTCCGCGCCCGGCAGGTCGCTCCCGTTGCGCTGGAAATAACGCACACGTTCGCGTACGGAACCGCTGGGCTGCCTTCCCGTCACGAACGTCGGGACCTCGTCGAGGCCGGTCCACACTCCGGCGCCGTCCGCATCAAGCGCGCGGAGAGCGCCTTCGCAGCAGATCCGTACCGCGTCTGGTTCGCGAAGTGTTGACTGCGCGGCGGCCGTCAGTGCCTGCAAGGTCTCGAGATGACGCGTTCGCTCCTCCACGATGGCTTCCAGTCCTTCGTTGAACTGCGCCAGCCGTTCCTGAATCGCCTGGTTCTCTCGGAGGACACGGCTGCTTGCGCTCAATGCGATCGCCTGCCGCAAAAGGTACAGGCCGATGAGCACCGAGCATGCCGCGAGCGTCGGCGCACCGAACAGCATGTCCTTGGTATAGTCGGACGCGAGGAGCGCGACCCCCGCGGCGAGGGGCGCCACGAGCACGGCAAGGTTCCATGCGCTGCCGGCGGCAACACGTTCGTGTGTCTCGGGAACACCGGTTTCGGGCGCCCACATCGCGCCGAGGGCGATCAGGAACGGCGCGGCGATCCAGAAGAGGTCCACGGGGAGCCCCGTGGAATGGCGCCCCCACAGATGGGTGATCGCGAACAGGGCGTCGCCGGTGATGAAGGCGATGCCGCCGAATGCCACAAAGACCGCCGACTTCAGCGCGCCGTCCCTGTCGCCGGCTCCCTGCAAGATCATCACGCAGGAGAGAAACAGCGCCAGATCGAGCAGGCTGAATACCACGATGGCGACAGCGGCAGACGGGCTGAGCGATCGATGCGGGAGGAAGACAAGCGACACCGCCATGGCGCTTGAGAGCGTGATGACTGTGAAATCCAGGGAATTTCGCCCGCTCGCCAAACTGGTCCGCTGAGCCAGGGTTCCCATACCGAGGCACAGAAAGACGACGCCCAGCCCGGACGCAATGGTGCCGGGAAGGGGGATCTCGCCCGCAGCGGCATGCGGGCTCTGGAGCGCTGACAGAGCGGCGCCGATTGCAGCCATGGAACACCCGGCCGACAACAGGCCCCAGCCGACAGTGCCTGGCTCCCCGACCTTGCGCCATCGCCGGAACACTTTCGCGCACCACCATGCAGCGAAGGCCGCACCAGGCATCTGGGTCGCAAATGAGACGGCCTCGCGGGCCTGCGGCGAGATGAGCAGCGTCGCCGCGGCATAGACGAGCGCGCACATCGCCACCGATACGGCGATGCGCCCCGTTTCCCGCCTGACCATCCTCACTTCAACTCCCGACACCGGTATACTGCCTCCAATACGAATGACGCGGCACGGCGATCCGATCGAACGCGCCCGAGTGCTATTTCCATGCATCACAATACCATCGACAATCCGGGCCGTTCGGTTAACCTCGGGATCGGTGCGAGCGCAGTTGCTTTGGCGGCTATGATGACTACAGCACCATGGCAAACCCACTGAAAGAGTACCGCCGGACACATCGCGCAATCCGCGCCCTGTTCGACGATTTCACCCGCACACACTGCGAACAATGCCCGGACCCTTGCTGTCGCAAGCCGGCGCGCGTTGACGACCTGGATGTCCTGCTGGCGGAAAGCCTCGGCTGCGCCCTGCCGGCCGGCGACCCCGCGGGCGATCGGGCCGCCGCGGCGGAAGCGCTCATCAGCAAAGGCGACATACGGCATCTGGACGAGCCGTGCGACTTCCTGATGCGAGATGGGTGCGCATTTCCGGCAGATCTTCGGCCGCTGGGGTGCACAACGTTCGTGTGCCGTTACATGGAGCGCGATATGAGCACGCGCGAACTGAAGGAGATCAAACGCCTGGCGAAAGTGCTGGAAGAGCAGCGGGCGGCGCTGCTGCAAGCGGTGGGTTTGGGCGGAAGGGGTTAGGGATCAGGCGGCGGGGCGGAAGGAAAACGCGAGCCGTTCAGGAGCGCGAGAGCCACCGCCGAAGCCGGCCCAGGAGGCCGCGCGGATGGGGCCGGGCCGCGAATTCCTCGGGCTCTACGTCCCGGGCGGCACGCGCGGCAAGACGGGCAAGCCCTACGGCCGTGGCGTATCGAGGGCTGTTCACGGGATCCACGACACCGATCTGCTCGGATGGCATGGCGATTCGGACGGGGCAGTCCAGTATCTCCTGAGCGGCCTTGTCGGTTCCGTGAAGCCGCGATCCGCCGCCGGTGATGACGGTGCCGGCGGGAATCTGGGAGCCGAACCCCGATTTCCGGATCTGATCGCGCAACGTTTCGAAGAGCTCCATCATGCGCGCCTCGATGATCTCGGCGAGGATGCTCCGGGGAATCTGCGACTGGCTTTGCTCGCCCAGGTGCGTAACGTCCACAAGCTCGTCTTCCGTCAGGAGGTCGGTCAGCCCGGCGCCCCAGTCCACCTTCAATCGCTCGGCTTCCAGCGGGTCCACGCGGATGCCAACAGCGATATCGCGCGTGACGTGTTCCCCCGCGATGGGAACCACGCCGGTGTGGGCGATGGCGCCGTTGGTGAAGATGGCCACGTCCGTGGTGCCGCCGCCAATGTCGACCAGCGCTACACCCAGGTCGCGTTCGGCAGGCAGCAGCACCGCTTCGGCGGTGGCCAGTGGGCCAAGGACGACTCCCCCACCCTCCACCTGAAGCCCGGCGGCGTAAACGCATTTGAGCACGTTGTCGATGAAAGTGCGCGCGCCAGTTACGATGTGAGCGTCCGCCTCGAGCCGGGCCCCCGACATGCCTTCCGGGCGCGCGACACCGTCCAAACCATCGACGATGAAGCCGCGCGGGATGGTATGCAGGATTTCGCGGTCCGGTGGAAGGACAATCGCGCGGGCGTTCTCCATCACGCGGTCAACGTCTTCGGCGCTGATTTCCTGCGCCGGGTTATTGATTGCCACGACGCCCTTCGAGTTGAAACTGGTGAGATGCTCGCCGGTGATGCCTACGGTGACGGTTTCGATATGGACCCCGCTTGCGAGCTCCGCCTCATCCTTGCAGTCGCGAATGGCCGCCACCGCGTCAGAGATATCGGCGACGACGCCGCGACGGATTCCGGCGGACGGCACCAGGGAAGATCCCAGGATGGTCAGTGATCCCGAGGCATCCGTTTCGCCGACCACGCAGCATATCTTGGTGGTGCCGATATCCAGTCCAACTACGATTTTAGGTTTATTGCGCGCCAACGATGTCGTTTCCTGGTAAGGTGTCGGAGCCGGAATCTGAAGCGACGGGGGGCATGCCCCGTTCCGCGCTCAGCGAGGACTCCAGGGCCGCCCGGCTGGCGCGGCCACGTTCGATGAAAAAGCGCCGGATCAGCGAGCTGTTCAGGAAGATCCGCCAGCCGAGAACCACAACGGCCGCCACGTAAAGCTCCGGGATGCCGATGGCGTCGCCAAACCACACAAACGCGACGGTGATAACCGTGTTCAGTACGAAGCCGGAAAGGAAGACGTCACTGTGAAATTTGCCCTCCATTCCGGCGCGGACACCGCCGAGAACGGAGTCGATTCCGGCCAGAACAGCGAGCGCGAGATACCCCGCCCATTGCGTGGACACCTCAAGGCTGGTCCAGGAATAAAACGCGCCGAAGCCCGCGGCAAACGCGAGCACGGGCAGCAGGACCGATGAGAGCCTCGCCGCGTAGTGGTGGGTATGGGTTGCTGGGTTTATCCTGTTCGTCAATGGATCCGCTCCGGATACGACCGCGTGATCGACATTCCCTACTTCATCTTGTTGTCTGGAGACCGGGGCGTCAAGGCTTGGCGGCCTTTACTGGGGCCTTCCGGCGCGCAGGGCCGTCGGCCCCGAATACGCCGGGGCCCTTATCTCTTTTTCCTTCGTAATCGAGATCATGTTCAGCAGCGCCAAGCGCGAGTTCTCGGGGTCCATAATTCCGCCGTTCATCATGATCGAGCTATAGAGTCCATCGCGATTGCCGATAGCGCTGATTCGGAGGGGCATCCCCACCGGCGTGGCGTTGATGAGAACGCTGTTGCCCACACAGCGAATCGGCGATACCGCCGAAAGCCGTTGGCCGTTGATCACAATCGCTTCGGCGCCCGCCGCGCGCAACTCGTTGACAACCTCGAAAACATCCACATCGTGGATATTGGACTCATCCACCGCGAGGCCCATCGTCTTGCGCTTCGCCGGCGGCACATCGTTCAGCGTGATCGTAACGCCGGGCCCGACGATGGGCGTGAGCGCGGCGAACGCCATCGTGTCCCGGAGTTCCGCCTTGAGCGTGGCGACCTTCGCCCCGCCGGAATACCCTTCCGTGAGTTTGCGCTTCTCCTCGTTCAGGCGCTTGATCTCAGCCTGGAGGGCGGTGTTGGCCTTCACCTGCCTGTTGTACTCAACCTGAGGGACGCCGTTGCGGTTCGGGAAGATATTGTTCTTCCGAAAGTTCTCCTGGGCGCGCAGCGAAGCGCCGAGAATGGCGCCAAGAAACAGCGCCAGCGCAGTCACCTGCCAGAGCCAATGGCGCTGCACGATGCTGGCCTTATCCTGCACATGGTTTTGTGTGTTCATATTCATCCGACAAAACAGCTAACAGATAGCGTGGAGCGTCCAGGCCGCTATTTGCTCCGGCTCCCGTCGAAGTGATAATCCTGGAATTCCGGGCGCCGCTTTGTATACTCGTTCCCGGGAGATGTCATGTCCAGGACGAGCAGTTTTGAGATCAGGTCCCGCCCGTTCGGCCCGGTGAGCATGCGTTCGGTAAGAGGAAGCCTGTCCGGGGCGTCGTCCAGCTGCCCTAGCCGTATCTTCAGCCCGTTCGAGTTCTGAAGCCACACGTCGCCGTTGGCTTCCAGGTGGACCCGAACGTTGCGCGCGAGTGGAAGCCTGGCCACTCCCTTCAGGGTGGCCAGGGCCGCGCCCCGGGCAGCGATGGGAAGCGGCTTCCCGACCACGATCGGAGCGGCCGGAGTCATCGCGAACACGGGTACAAAGGCCAGTGGCGCGGGGACGCTCCGGAACACGATCCCGCCACCGTCCATCACCCAGCAGCCCTGGGGCGTGAGAACGCTCGCCAGCGGCACGCGCTCATTGACAATCACCGCCAGGGAATCGGGCAGATGGCGCTCGACGCGCGCGGAGGCGATCTCCGGCAGCGCCTCCAGTAAACGAACCGCTTTGCCGGTCGGCGCGCGGAACAGGTTCATTGGCTTCGTGAGGCGCGCAACCCTGCGGATCTCATCCGGCGGGCGGACCGTCGCGCCGGTGACGGTGACCTTGCGAACGACCAGCAGCGGAGACGTCGCGCCCAACCACAGAGCCTCACCGAGAAGCGCAACGAAGAGCAGGTTTCGAAAACCGCGCAGCCGGGCATTCCAGGCCACGACGGGCGGGACGCGGTAACGGTTGCGCCGCCGCGGCGACGCAGAGGAACGCGGCGTGTGCCCGGACGCAGATGGAGCGCGCACGGGCTTGTGAGCCAGCAGATCCGCGCGTTCCGGTTTTCGTACAGGTTTTCGTTGGCGTTTCACGGTCAGTTATCCGTCGTATGTCCGGCGAGGGCGCTGGCGATCAAGCGGTCCAGCACCTCGGAAAACGATATCCCGGCGGCGCGCGCCGCGTCCGGGAGGAGACTGGTGGGAGTCATGCCGGGAATGGTGTTGACCTCCAGCACCACGGCGTCATCCCCATTAACAATCATATCCGTCCGGCTCATTCCGCGGCATCCAAGCGCAGAGTGGCAGCGCAGCGCATATTCCCGCGCCTTCGCCGCCGCGGCATCGCTGATGCGCGCCGGGATGATGTGCGTGCTTCCGCCCGCCTGGTATTTGGAGTCGAAATCATAGAACTCCGCCTTCGGGATGATCTCTATGACAGGCAGCGCCACAGCGTCCCCGTTGCCCAGAACCGATACCGTTATCTCGGTTCCGGTGATGAATTCCTCCAGCAGGCAGACACTGTCAAATTGCAGCGCCAGATCGACCGCCGCGGCGACCTCCCGATGCGCGTGAATAATGCTCATTCCGAAGCTCGAGCCCTGCGCGTTCGGCTTCGCGACGAGGGGCACCGGCAACTCCTCGGGACACTCCGGAACGGACGTAACAGCAAGGGACCACGGAGTCGGGATCCCCTCGCCGCGCAACACCCGCTTGCACATCGCCTTGTCCATCGCCAGCGCGGATGCCAGCACACCCGATCCGGTATAGGGCAGGCCCAGGAGATCGAGCAGGCCCTGCACAGAACCGTCTTCGCCGTGCGGACCGTGCAGCGCGATGAAGACGACGTCCGGCCGCCGCTCCCAGAGCGCCTGTGCGCCGTCGATTCCCCGCAGCGCGAGCGCGTCCACGACGAAGGCGTCGTAGCGCGCGACGCTCAACGCGGCCATCACCTGTTCACCCGTGCGAAGCGAGACCTCCCGCTCCGCTGAATCGCCGCCCACCAATACCGCAACCCGTAGCTTCCGCTCTGCCGTCACTCAGTGTCTCCTGCCCCGAGCGGCGGCTCCGGCCACTCGCCAACAAACTCGATTTCCGGCGCGAGGACCGATCCGTCACGTTCCCGCACCAACTCGCGCATCGTTCCCATCAAGGTCACTACGTCCTGCGCCGTGGCCGCTCCCGCGTTCACGACGAAGTTCGCGTGACGATCCGAGACAACCGCGCCGCCGACGGACATGCCCTTCGCCCCTGCTTCATCGAGCAGGCGCCCGGCGGACAACCCGGCGCCGGGATTCTTGAACACACACCCCGCGGAGCGATCCCAATGCGGCTGCGTTCTGTGGCGCCGCTCCCGCATGCGCGCCATCGTCGCCTGAACCTCGTCCGCCGAAGCCGGACGCAGGAGGAACCGCGCCGAGAGCAACACGTCACGCGTTTCGCACAACCTGGAGGCACGGTAGGCCATACCGAGCTCGGCGGCGGTGCGGGTCACAACCTCACCACCGCGCGTTACGGCGCGCACATCCACCATGCAGTCCTTGACCTCGCCGAGCAGCGTCCCGGCGTTCATGAAAATCGCGCCGCCCAGCGTGCCGGGGATGCCTTCCGCGAATTCCATCCCGGTGAGCCCCGCGCGAGCGGCGCGGAACGCAACCTTCATCAGCGGAGCGCCGCAGCCAGCGCGCAACTCTTCGCGATGAATCTCAATGCTCGCCAGGCTGCGCCCGATCAGCAGGGTGACGCCCCGAATCCCGAGGTCCGAGACGAGGACGTTGGTGCCGTTTCCGAGGACGGTGACCGGCATCCGGGATGCCGCGGCCCAGCGGATGGCTTCCACAACGTCGTCTTCGCAAGCGGGGAGGATCAGGAGGTCGGCCGGCCCACCGATTCGAAATGACGTGTGGCGAGCCATCGGCTCATCGCGAAGCAGTTCCCCCTGGATAGACGGTTGAGGGGCGCGCTCCAATGTCATGCCCCATCCCCCCGGACATACGCCTCGCCGGCCGCACGGATATCGCCGGCGCCCATCACAATGAGAACGTCGCCGGCTTTGGCGAACGAACGGGCCAGCGCCGGCACTTCGGCCTTGTCCTCCACGAACCGGACCGTCTTCCCGGGAGTGCGGCGGACGATGCCGTCGGCGATGGCGCGGCCCGAAACGCCCGGAATCGGCTCTTCACGTGATTTGAAGATCTCCGTGACGATCACGGCGTCCGCGTCATTGAACGCCGCGACGAAATCGTCCAGAAAGTCGCGCGTTCGTGAATAGAGGTGAGGCTGAAAGACGGCGATGATGCGTCCTGGGAAGGCGCGCCGGGCTGCGGAAAGCGTCACGCGCACCTCCGTCGGATGATGGGCGTAGTCATCGTAAACGTACACGCCGTCGCGTTCGCCGAGAAGCTCGAACCGGCGCCCCACCCCACGGTAGCTTCCCAGCGCATCCGCGATTTGCCGCGCCGCCAGGCCAACCTCCACACCGACCACAAACGCCGCGAGCGCGTTCGAAACGTTGTGCTCGCCCGGAACCTCAAGATGGACGGTTGCGACCGCTTCTCCCTGGTGGTAGACATCGAAGCGACTTGACATGCCCTTGAAGCTAAGGTTCATCGCCCGCCAGTCGCCGCTCCGCAAGCCGTAGGTGATTGTGCGACAGGCGCAATCGCCGGCCAACGCCGCGGACTCCACGTCGTCCGCGTTGGCGACGACCACGCCGCCCTCGATTACCATGCCGGTGAACTGTCGGAACGCGGCGCGGATGTGGTCCAGGCTGCCGTGAAAATCCAGGTGATCGGCCTCGATGTTGGTCACGACGGCGATGCGCGGCGCCAAGTGCACAAAGGAGCCATATGCCTCGCAGGCCTCCGCGACAAAATACCGTCCGGTTCCGGCGTGGGCCGTCCGGTCCGCGCCCAGCGCTTCCCCGCCAACGACGACGCTGGGATCCAACCCGCTCTCCAGCATGATGCGGGCGACCATCGCCGTTGTGGATGTCTTTCCGTGGGTGCCTGAGATCGCGATGCCTTCGTGGCGCTCCATCATCCGGCCGAGGAGTTCGGAGCGGCGGATGACCTCCTGGCCGCGGGCGCGGGCGGCGTCAACCTCGGGGTTGGCGCCCTTGATGGCGTCGGTCGTGACGACGATGGCGCCGGGTGGAACGTTCTCCGCCGAATGGCCGACGGCTACGGTCGCGCCCAGGGCACGAAGTTCCGCGAGTATGTGCGAGTCGGCCTTATCCGATCCGGAGACGACGGCGCCCTGCGAGATGGCGATACGCGCCAATCCGCTCATTCCGATGCCGCCGATGCCCACAAAATGGTAGTTCAGTGTCCTCAATCCCTTCAGTAGCGCGCACTGCGGCGCGACATCTATATCAACGTGCCGCGGAGCCGGATGTCATGCTCCGGCTCCGATTATCTTGCGAATATCGTGCTGTCCCACGCCGCCCGTTCAGGGCTGCGCCGTTTCCGGCGCGTCCGCCTGTTCGCGCCCGGCCAGTGTGAGCGCGAGCCGGGCGATGTCGTCGGCGGCGCGGGGCCGGGCGATCGCGCGCATGGCCTCGCTCATGGCCGCCAGCTTTCCTGGGCCCCGAAGCCTCTCCAGCAAGGCGCACAGCGATCCCGGATTCAAGTCCTTCTGATCGACGGCGAACGCGGCGCCCGCCTCCTCGAAGATGCGGGCGTTTTCCCGCTGGTGGTCGTCCGCGGCGTGCGGAAACGGCACCAGAACGGCGGGCACGCCGTGAAGGGCCAGTTCGGCGACGGTGGACGCGCCTGCCCGGCAGATGGCGACGTCCGCGGCGGCGTACGCAGCCGGCATATCCTCGATGTACGGCACCGCCCGGTAATACGGCCGGCGAGCCCACTCCGCCTGAGTGGTCTCCTCAAAGTGCTGCGGCCCGGTCTGATGCAGCACCTGAAACCCCATCGCGCCAAGGTAATCCAGCGACTTCACGAGGTTCTCGTTCAGCGCGACGGCCCCCTGGCTTCCACCGACAGCCAGCAGTGTGGGGCGGTCGGGCGCAAGGCCGAATCGAGCCCGTGCCTCCGTGACGTCCGCGGGCGCCGGCGGAGTGCGCACGGCAACGCCGGTTACAACGCACTTGCGAGGAGGCAGCCGTTGACCGCTCGCGGTGAATCCCAGGGCAACCCGCGCCGCGAAAATGCTGAGCCAGCGATTCGCCTTTCCGGCGACGGCGTTGGGCTCGTGCAGCACGATGGGAATTCCCCTCAGCGCGCCGGCCAGGACCACGCTCGCCGAAGCATAGCCCCCGGTCCCGACGATGGCCTCAACGTGCTCTCTCGCCAGGTACCGGTTCGCCTGCCTCATGCCCCGGACAACGGCGTATGTCCCGGCCACGAATTCCTTCAGACCGTGCGGGCCGAACCCCTTCGTCGTGATGCCGGCAAAATGAACGCCGTGCTCCGGCACGAGGGTGGCTTCAAGCCCCTTCTCGTTACCGATAAACAGGAGGGACGCGCCCCGTTTTTCGAGAGCCACGCCGATCGCCAGAGCCGGGTATATATGGCCCCCGGTCCCACCGCCGGTTAGAACCACTGTCATGATCTTCGTTGTCCCATGGCAGCTTGGGCCGCCGTGATATGTCGGTCAGCACTCCCAACGCGAACATCGTGAGCACGAGAGATGAGCCGCCAAAGGAGATGAGCGGAAGCGGAACCCCTGTGGCCGGCAGCAGCGTACAGACGACGCATATGTTCATCATCGCCTGGCCGCCGATGGTTAAGGCAATCCCGATGGCCAGAAGGCGCCCAAACCGGTTGGTGCACTTTCCGGCAATAACGAACCCCCTCCACGCGAGGAATAGAAACAGGCCGAGAATCCCCAGTCCACCGAGGAGCCCGATCTCTTCGCCGATAATCGCGAAGATAAAGTCCGTGTGCTCCGCCGGGAGGTAGAGCCATTTGGCGCGGCTCTCGCCGGGACCTAGCCCGAACACTCCGCCCGAGCCGAGTGCCGCCAGCCCCTGCAACACCTGGTAACCGGAGCCGTCCGGGTCGTGCCACGGGTTCAGGAACGCCAGCAGGCGCTCCATACGCCAGGGTTCGATGACACACAACAACCCCACCGCCACGACCCCGCCGGCGATGAACATGGCGATATGCTTCCCCCTCGCGCCGCCCACGAACAGCAGAGCGGTTGACACGCCGACCGTTGCCAGCATCGTCCCCATGTCCGGTTCGATCAGAATCAGCCCGCACACCACCCCAATCAGCGCCAGAATCGGCAGGAAGCCGTCCTGGAGGCGCCGGATGCTCCGCGGGTTCTGCGCAAGGTAATTCGCGACGAAAATCATCAGGAATATCTTGGCGACTTCCGAAGGCTGCAACCGCACCGGCCCGAACTGCATCCACCGGCGCGCGCCTTCGATCTTCCTCCCGATTCCGGGAATAAGGACGGCGATGAGCAATAGAAAGGCGATCAGCAGGAGCGTCGGCGCGACGCGACGGAGATTCCAGTACCCCAGTTTCATGCCGAAGCCGAATGCCGCGAAACCCACGACCACCCACACCAACTGGCGCTTGATGAAATAGAACGGATCGTTATTCGTGAAGCTCGTCTCGATGGCCTTCACATAACTGGCGTCGAACACGAAAAACGTGCCGACGAACACCAGTGTGAGGATTACAAGCAGGAGCCACGGGTCAACCGGACGCACTGGAACGTGCGCGGTGGCTCCCACCGGTTCTCTCCGCCCACCCGAACGTCCACGCGATTGTGCAGATGTCATTTTGCCGCCTGAGCCTTCACCAGAGCCTTGAACTGATTGCCCCGGTCCTCAAAATCCGCGAACTGGTCAAAGCTCGCGCAACCGGGCGCAAGCATTACGACGTCGCCCGCCTGGGCTACCTTGACAGCCTCCGCGAGAGCCGAGGCCAGGTCGCCCGAATGGCGTACCGGCTCAACCCCGGCGGTTTCCGCCATCGCAGCCAGATCCGGGCCGAAATCACCGATAGTAAAGACCGCGCGGCACCAGGCGGCCATCATGGGCGGAACCGGCGCGAAATCCAGCCCCTTCTCCGCCCCGCCGGCGATGAGGACGACCGGACGCCAGAAAGCGCTCAGAGAACTGGCCAGCGCAGCCGGATTTGTGCACATCGAGTTGTTGACATAGGTGACGCCATCGATCTCGGCGACGACCTCCATGCGATGCTCAACCCCCGCGAAGTCTCGCAGCGTACGCGCCAAGCTATCAACAGGCACTCCAACGATGCGTGCAGCGATGGCGGCGGCCATAGCATTCTCGCGGTTGTGCGATCCGGGAATGCGGATCTTGGAGGCGTGAACAATCTCGGTCTCGGTTTCGCCATCCCGGAACACCATATCCCCGCTCCGCATGAACGCGCCACGCTCGACCGCTGTGGTCCGGCTGAAGGTCCAGAGCGTACCTTTGGACGATCTCCCCACGTCCAGCGCGAGCGGGTTATCGGCGTTGACGATGGCGTGTTCCGCCAGCGTCTGGTTCTCGAACAGGCGGGCCTTCATAGCCGTATATTCGGCCATCGTCTTGTGGCGGTTCAGGTGGTCCTCGGTGATATTCGTTATGATGCCGATTAACGGCGTGAACCCGTCGATCCACTCCAGTTGAAACGAGGACAATTCCGCGATCAGGAAGGCGTCTGCCGGAGCGTCCGCGGCCAGGTCGATAAGCGGTCGCCCCGGCGCGATATTGCCGCCGACGCGCGCATCGAGACCGGCATCGGCCAGCATCCGGCCGAGGAGCGCCGTCGTGGTCGTCTTGCCGTTGGTTCCGGTGATGCCGATGATCGGCGCGGCCGAAATCCGCCAGGCAACTTCCGGCTCGGACCAGACGGTCTGGCCGCGTTCAACCGCGCCTCGGAGGACGGGAGCATGTTTCGGGACGCCCGGACTGGGGACCACGATGTCCGCGGCGGCGACCTCGGGGCCGTCGTCCCGCCCCCATACACTGGTTGCGCCGGCGGCGGAAAGGGCCGCCGCGGCGAGCGCAAGCTCCGCCTCCGGCTTGCCGTCCAGCACGCAGACCGAAGCGCCGCGGGGGACGAGAGCCTGCGCCACCGCCACGCCGGTCCGGGCCGCGCCGATGACGGCGATGCGTTTGCCGGTAAAGGTCATTGCACCAAGCCTTCCACCGCGTGTTCCAGCGCGAGGGCGCGCGAGCCTTTGACCAAAACAACGTCGCCTTCCCGCAGCAGCGATTCCACTGCTTCGGCGGCAGAGCCGGCGTCCGCCGCGTGGATCCACTTCGACAGCCCGGCGTCGAAGGCGGCCTCGCCGATGAAGGACGCCAGTTCGCCAACCGTGACGAGCATGTCGAGGGTCCGCGCTGCCGGGACACCCAGCGCGATGTGTTCGGCTTCCGCGGCCGGGCCAAGCTCACGCATATCGCCCAGCACGGCGAACCGCCGTTTCGCGGGCCAGTCGTGAAGGACTTCCAGCGCGGCGCGGGTTGATTCGGGACCGGCGTTGTAACTGTCGTCGATAACCGTCCAGCCCCCCGGGGCATGGTGGACTTGCAGACGGTGCTTCCCGAGCGAAACCGACGCCAACGCTTCGGCGGCGGCTTCCAGAGGCACCGCATGCCAGATCGCCGTACAAAAAGCTGCGGCCGCGTTCAAGGCGAGGTGACGGCCCGGCGCGGAGAGATGGACGTCCACATGCCCTTCCGGCGAGGCAATCCGGAACGCCGCGCCACCGTCAACAAGGCGATAGTCCTCGGCGCGAACGTCTCCGGCGGCCATCCCGAACGTGGTGACCGGCCCTTTGGCGGCAGGGCGAAGAACGCTCTCAAGCCAAGGTGATTCCGCCGGAAGGCCGACCGGTGCGCCGTCCGCAAGCCCCCACAGCAGCTCGGTCTTTGCCCGGGCGACACCTGCCTCGCCATCGGCGAAGAACTCGGAGTGTGTCTTACCGATGGTTGTGATGATGCCGCAAGTCGGCTCCGCTACGGCCGCGAGGCGCGCGATCTGTCCGGCGCCACGCATCCCCATCTCGACCACGGCCGCCGCCGTGTTATCGGTGATGCCAAACAGCGTTTGGGGCACGCCGACATCGTTGTTGAAATTGGCCTCCGTCGCGACGACCGGGCCAAGCGCGCCCAGGATCGCTGACGTAAAATCCTTGGTTGTCGTCTTTCCCACCGTACCGGTGATGCCCACCACGGGTATGGAAAACTGACGGCGATACCCCGACGCGAGGTCTCCGTACGCCTTGAGGGTGTCCTTGACAATGTAGATGGGCAGGTCGCACGGGTATTCGGCGATGCCGGCCTCATCCACGATCGCTGCCAGGGCGCCACGCTCCTCGGCTTTGCCGAGGAAACGGTGACCGTCGAAGTTCTCGCCGCGCAGAGCGATGAACAGCGCGCCGGGTTCCAGCGTGCGGGTATCGGTGGACACCGAAAGGAAGGCCCCGAACGGCGGCCGCCCGAGGACCTGGGCGCCGGTGGAGGTGACAACTCTCATCGCCGGGATGGGTTTCACGCCTGGCTCCTCCGTAGTTTCAGCGCTTCGCGCGCGACCTCGCGGTCGTCGAAGTGGTGCTTCACTGTGCCGAGTATCTGGTAGTCCTCGTGGCCCTTCCCGGCAATAACGACGGTATCGCCTGCCTGCGCTTCGGCGATTGCGGCGTGGATAGCGGCGCGGCGGTCCGGATCTACGGCGTAATTGTGCTGGCCCGCCATGCCCGCCACGACTTCGGCAACGATGGCCTGCGGTTCCTCCGTGCGCGGGTTGTCCGAGGTCACGAAAGCAAGGTCGCTGAGTTCGCCGGCGATATGCCCCATCAGCGGCCGTTTGGTGCGATCCCGGTCGCCGCCGCACCCGAAGACGGCGAGAACGCGGCCATTCGGGGTGATTTTTCGTGCGGCCCTGAGCACGTTTTCCAGCGCGTCCGGTGTGTGCGCATAGTCCACCAGAACCGCGAAGTCCTGGCCTTCGTCCACCGCCTCGAAGCGTCCGGGAGCGCCGGTGAGAGTCTCCAGGACCGCGGGCAGGCGCTCCGGATCCTGTGACGCGTCACTGTGAACGGCCGTCAGCGCCGCGAGAGCGTTGTAAACATTGAAGAGGCCGGGCAGCATCAGGCGGACGTGCTGGAATCTCTGGCCGATCTGAAGCGTGAATTCCGACCCTCCGGGGAGGAGGCGAACGTCCGTTGCGCGCGCGGCTCCGTCGTTGACTCCGTACATGGAGATTTCACGGCTGCAATTCTCCGCCAGCCTCCGCCCATACGGGTCATCCGCGTTCAGAACCGCGGCGCCCTCCGACAACTCATACTCCGTGAACAGGCGGCGTTTGGCGGCGAAGTACTCCTCCATGTCGTGATGGTAGTCGAGGTGGTCCTGGGTCAAGTTCGTGAACACGACCGTCGGGAATACGATGCCCCACGTCCGGTCCTGCGCGAGAGCGTGGGAGGAGACCTCCATCGCTACCTTCTTCACCCCTGCGTCCGCCATCCGACGGAGCGTCCGCTGGAGGTCCGGGGCTTCCGGTGTGGTATGGGCGCCCTCTTCCTCTATATCGCCGATCTTCACGCCCAGGGTGCCGATACGGCCCGTGCTGAATCCGAGGCCGGCGTAAAGGCGTTCAATGAGGTGGACGGTGGTTGTCTTGCCGTTCGTGCCGGTCACGCCGATGACGTCCATCTCGCGCGACGGGTGGCTGTAGAGCGAACACGCCAATTCCGCGATCGCGCGGCGGGAATTCGGCGTGAGAAAGGCAACGCCGCCGCAGCCCCTGAGCGCATCTTCGTCTTCTCCCACGACGACGGCCCCCGCCTCGACGGCGGCGGGCAGAAAGCGATGGCCGTCGGTCTTCTCTCCCACCATGGCGACAAACACTGTGCCCGGCGCGGATTGGCGGGAATCGTAGACGATGCTGTCAATCTGAGCGTCGAGGCGTGGCGGCGCGCCGACGGGCGCCAGCGTGCCGGGAGGCATATCGGATATCAATTGGCCAAGGGTCATGTAACGTAATCCGCGGTGACGCGGACCTCCGATGAAAAACGGCCCGAGTCCAGGATTCTGGGGGCCTCAATCATTATAACGGGCAAGTGCCATTCTGTGTCATCCGGAGTTTTTATTCGTTGCGAACGCAGGCGGCCGCGGATGGCTGGGCTCCCATCCCCAGTATCGAAACTATGCCGCCGGAAGCAATGGAACCCGTGGTTCACTTGAGATGTTTTGCCAATAGGCACGTGGCGGGTCTCTTCGGCGCTGCGTCCGGCCACCGTACCAAATATCGGTTCCAAAGTCCTTGTCAAAATCGGGCTGACAGGTTAGAATCACGTGTATGCACAATCTCCCTCGGGATGCCGGGGGATTTCGAGGTGGGCGTCACGGACTGCGACGACTAGACGTGCGCGGGCGATGCACACCACCAGCGAAGCCTTCCCCAGATGCGGGCAGGAACAAACTGGTACATCACTCACTGGGAACAGCACTGCCGTCGATCAGGCGCGAATAGAGGGAATCGGGTTCGGCTGAAGGGCCGATTGAACTCGAGGATTCCCTGCTGGTGTCCCGGCGCACGGGGGCGTGAGCCTCCGTCATTCTGAGCATCATACAGGAGGTCTCGCGTGGAGATACTTAAGGTCTCGGGAACTTCGGTCCCCAGGTCCGTCGCTGGCGCTATCGCGGCGGTCCTTCGGAGGGAAGAAGTCGTGGCTGTCCAGGCCGTTGGGGCTATGGCGGTCAATCAGGCTGTCAAATCCATGGCAATCGCCCGCGAATACCTGGTGGAAGACCACTGGGATCTCGCGATCGCCCCGAACTTCGAACACATCGAAATTGATGGCGCCGAACGGACCGCCATCAAATTCACCGTTAACCGCAAGGCGCGTCCCGCGGCGGAAGTTGCGGATGTTCCTGAAGCGGCTTGACCTGTTCGGATTTAAGACCTTCGCCGAAAGAACTGAAGTAGAGTTCCCCGTTGGGGTCACCGCAGTGGTTGGCCCCAACGGAAGCGGCAAGAGCAATATCTCCGACTCCATCCTCTGGGTCCTTGGAGAATCCAACGTTCGACACCTTCGGGGCGATCGAGCGCAGGACGTCATCTTCGCCGGCACGAGCACGCGCAAGCCGCTCGGCATGGCCGAAGCATCCCTCACGTTCGACAACCCCCACGGCCGCCTGGGCGGTATGCCTGACCCCGAGGTCACTGTAACCCGCCGCGTTTACCGAAACGGCGAGGGCGAGTATTTCATCAATCGCGCCCCCTGCCGCCTCAAAGACATCCACGAACTGTTCCTCGACACCGGAATCGGACGCGACGCCTATAACATGGTCGGCCAATCCGATATCGATGCCATCCTGAGCGCGCGTCCCGAAGAGCGACGGCAATTGTTCGAGGAAGCGGCCGGCATCAAGAAATACCGTATCCGGAAGAACGAAGCCCTCCGCAAACTCGAGAGCACCTCGAACAACCTCGTCCGCGTGACCGATATCCTCGCTGAAATCGAGCGCAACGCCGGCCCTCTGGAAAAGGCGGCCGCGGTAGCCCGGGAGTTCCGAGGCCTGGACACGCGCCGCAAGGAACTCGAGACCCTCGTGTTCGCGTTCGACGCCGAGCGCCTGAGCAACGACCTCATCACGCTGCGGGATGATGCGGACCTCCTGACCGAGGAAGCCGACGCCGGCCGTGCGGCGCGGGCGGAGGCCGAAGCGGAGGAAGCCGCGTCGCGGCTGCGGCTGACCGAACTGGAGCGTGACGTAGAGGCCGCCCGCACACGGCTGGAGGAAGTGAGAGGAGAGCGCACCCGGCGCGACGCCGAACGGTCCCTGCTCACCCAGCGCCGCCACGACGCGGTCCGCCGGGACACCGAACTCGCCGAAATGCTCGTCACGCTGCAATCGAGGCTGGACGCAGCCATCCGGGAGAGAGAGGATTCCGCGGCCCTGGCCGTGGCGATCGAGGAGCAATCCACCGCCCTTGGAGGCAAACTGTCCCAGGCGCGCGCAGAGTTTGAGGCCGAGCGCGCGGTCCTCCATCAGGCCGTCGAGCGCCTCCAGACCCTCCGTGCCGAAGAATCGAGGCTGCAGACAGCCATTGCCGCCCGCGCCGGGGAAGCCCGCGCAGCGCGCGCCGAAGCGGAGCGTGGCGCGCCGCTTCTGGCCAGGCTCGCCGAGCGGAAGGCCGCGCTGATCGCGGACGTGGCGAACGCCGAGACGCAGATCGTTGAAGCCGCGGAGCGTACCGCGGAACTGAAGCGGGCGCAGGAGGAACTGGGCGCGGCGAAATTGGCCGCGGAAGAGAGATCACGGTCGCTGGAAGCGGATATCGCGCAGATGGAGCGCGGCCTGGCCGATACGAAGCGTGATATCGCTTCGGTGAGCGCCCGGCGCCGCGCGCTCGCGGAAATGGCGGAGAGCCATGAAGGGTTCTTCGCGGGAGTTCGCGCCGTTCTGGACGCAGCGAAAGAGCAGCGCCTGCAAGGCCGGTTCGATGCCGTGGCGGACGTGATTCACGTGCCGGCCGGGCTCGAGACGGCCATTGAAACCGCGCTGGGCAGCCAGCTTCAGGACATCATCTGTAACACGGATACCGACGCCAAGGAAGCGATCGCCCTGCTGAAACAGGGAAACGCGGGCCGGGCTACCTTCCTGCCGCTGGACCTGTTATCACCGCAACCGAGGGTGCCGATGCGGGAGGCGCCCGAAGGCGGCTCGCCGGGCTCGGGCCCCGTGCTGGGTTGGGCCGCGGATCTCGTGACCTACGACCGCCGATTCCAGCCTGCCATCGAGATGCTTCTGGGCCGCATACTGGTCGTCGATGACCTGGACACAGCCGTTTCACTCGTCCGGCGCGACCGCCTGCCGATCCGGGTGGTCAGCCTGGATGGCGAGATCGTTTCCGGCGGCGGCAGCATCACCGGCGGGCGCGGCAAAGGCGGCCAGAGCCACCTGCTGGCGCGGAAGCGTGAGATGTCCGACCTGGGCCTCGAAATGAAACGCCTGGAAGCGGACGTCCTGGAGCGCGAGGAGTCCGTGGCGGCGCTCAAGGCGGAGCGCGAGGCAGCCATTCAGGCGGGCCGGGACGCGGCGGGCGCGCTGAACGAGAACCGGATGCAGTCGGCCGAGACCGCACGGAAGAAGCAATACGCCGAAACCGAATCCCACCGTTTCGCGCGGGAGATCCTGGGTGTGGACGCAGAGACGCGAAGTGCGGCGGACCGCGCCGCGCAACTCGCTCAACAGGCGGATGCGCTGGAAGCAGCCTCCGCGGGAGCGCGTGCGGACCTGGCGCCCGTGACGGCCGAAATCGCCTCGCTCCAGGTGGCGGAGGCCGGCCCGGACGAGGCGCGGCGACAGGAACTGGTCGCCCTGGAAGTTGAGTCCGCGTCGCTGCGCGAACGCCACAACGCCGCCGTCGCGACGGCGTCCCGCGCGGAACAGACGGCGAAATCGACACGCGACGAACTGGCCAGCCGGACGGAGCAGCGCGACGCCGCGCGCAAGCTGGCGGGTGAATCGACGACGGTCGAGGAATCCCTGGCCGACATGCTCGTGGCGCTGGACGCGTCCATCGCCGAGGCTTTGAGGAATCTGGACCAGCACCGGACCGCGCGCGATGCGGTGCTGCAGCAATCGGCGACACACCGCGAATGGGCTCACGCGGCGGAAGAGCGGACGATGGATGCGGTGGAGAAACTCCGCAAGCTGGAGTACCGCATCGCCGGCCTGACAAACGAGCGCGAGCACATCCTCGTGCGCCTCAAGGAGATTCTGCTGCCGGAGGGTGGCGATGGGGAGAGTGAGCGAGCGGCAGATCGGGAGCGCCTGCCGGACGATGAGGCGGAAGACAGCGACCTGAAGACCCCGGTATCCGAGGAGGAGGCCGAAGTTCTGCTCGCGATGGTTGAGTTCCCCGTCGATTTCTCGCGCCACACGGCCGTTGTCGAATTGAACCGCCTGCGGCGGCAGATCGCCGATCTCGGCCTCGTCAACCCCGCGGCCGAGGAAGAATTCGAGAAGACCAGCGGGCGCCAGATATTCCTCACCACCCAACGGGACGACCTTGTGAACGCCGAGGAAACCCTGCGTCGCGCCATCCGGGAGATCGACGAAAGCACCAAGACCGTGTTCATCGAGACCTTCGAGAAGGTGCAGATCGAGTTTGGGGTGGTGTTTCACCGCCTGTTCGGCGGTGGAATCACGCGGCTTGCCCTGACAGACCCCGACGATGTGCTGGAGACGGGCATCGAGATCATCGTCCAGCCACCGGGCAAAAAACTGCAGAACCTCCAGCTGCTCTCCGGCGGCGAGCGGGCGCTGACGGCGGCGGCTTTGCTGTTCGCATTCCTCAAGGTGAAGCCAAGCCCGTTCGTTGTCCTCGATGAGGTGGACGCCCCGCTGGACGAAGCCAACGTGGGGCGGTTCGCGGTGGTACTCAAGGAGTTCAGCGAGAACAGCCAGTTCATCGTCATCACCCACAACCGCGGCACCATGGAAGCGGCGCACGCGCTGTATGGGGTGACGATGCAGGAACCGGGGATTTCGCGCCTGGTTTCGCTGCGCCTCGAAGATAGGCACGTGCCGACGCAGCCGGAGCTGATCACGGCGTAGGGCTGCGGGTCGACGACAGGGAGGTAGACCGAATGCATCTCTCCAGAATCATCGCGCTCGTCGCGTTGTCGACGGCGATTCCGGCCCGCCCCCAGACCATTTCGACTTACGACGATTTCGAATCGGCATCGGTCAATCCTCAGCGCTGGGAAGTCATCAACGAGGCGGGTCCCGGTCGAGCGACAATCGCCATTGAGCAGGGGCGGCTTTTGGTTAGAGGCGCCCCGGATCGCACCGGCGCGGCGTCGCGCGTGCGCCTCGGGCCGAAGGCGGTCATTGAGGTCGATGCCCTTGGCTACTCCGGCATCAACCAGATCCTCCAACTCTACGGCGGGTCCGGCGGCTTCACCAACATGATCGAGTTCGGCATCGAGGGCGCCGCCCCCGATGGAACTCCCACCGTGCATGTGTGGACCCCGAACGGCGAGTCTTGGTTCGGCCCCGCACCCACACCCGGCCCGTACGGCGCGGACAAACCCCTGCATCTGCGCGTGGAGCGCGACGGGAACGCCTACCGCCTCCTTGTGAACGGCGTGGAACTGTACATTCTCACATCGAACGCCATCGCCGGCGACGCTCGGGTAGTGCTGTATGGCTTTGGCGACAGCGTAAGCCGCTGGGACAACGTCCGCTTCACCGGGCCGAATGTGGCGCTGACGCAACCGCAGCCGGATGAGATCGCGCCGCTGCCGCTGAAGGTTGTTTCCCAGGCGGACGGCGCCGCGTCATCGGCTGTCGAGATCGGCGAAGGCGCGGAGCCTCTTTCGTGGCAGCGGTGGTCGCCGAAATGGGAGCCACCCGTGAACGCAGTGGCGCCGTTCACGGTCCGCGTTCGCGCGAGCGACGCCGCCGGTAACTCGCGATCAATCTGGACGACATTCTCGCTCGACCGCATCGCCCTGAGGGAGCCGGCGAACGGGCAGGTCGTCGGGCCCGTGTTCACTGTCGCGGTGGGCGGAATGGACAAGGCATTCGCAAGAGCGCTGTTCACACTGGATGGCAAACCCGCGGGCGAATGCGCGGGGCCGCCGTTCTTCGCGCGTATCGTCCCGAAAACGGACGGTTCCCACGTTCTCCAGGCCGATCTGTTCACATCAAGCGGCGTCCGGAAGTCTACGCCTCCTGTGAAGATCATCGTCAAGCGTACGCTGTACGGCCGCAACGCGCACGTGACCGAGAACGGCGGGGCGTTCGTATTCCCCGACGGACAGACGACGGTTCCAATCGCGTTCAACGACAGCTACACGTGGCCCGGCCTTGAACGGCTTTGGCGGACTGGGGATACGGCTTCGGCAGTGGAATATGTGCGCCAACTCCGCGTAAACGGCGTGAACGTTCTCCGGGTGTTCCTGGAAGCGGTCGTGCCGGAGCCCTCCCAGTTGTTGGAATCGCCGTTGGGCCACTACAACAAAGGCGTCGTCGATTTCTGGGACCACTTCCTCCCGATCTGCGAGCGCCACGGCCTGACGGTGCTCATTTCGCCGTGGGACACGTTTTGGATCAACCAGCCGTGGTCGGCCAGCCCGTACAACCGGGCGAACGGCGGCCCGTGCGCCGACCCACACGATTTCATCGTCAACCCGGAGGCGCGCAATTGGCAGAAGGCCCGGCTCCGGTTCATGATCGACCGCTGGGGCGCGAGCCCGGCGATTTTCGCCATCGATCTGCTGAACGAGCACGACATCTGGTGGGGCGCGTCCTCGGCGGAGCGCAAAGCGTGGGTCGACGACATCGCCGCCTACACGAGGGCATACGAACTGAAGAAATGGGGCCGCGCGCATATGCTCACCGTTTCCTCGGCGGCCGCGGAGCCGAAGGGCCTGATCGCCGACTCGGTTTACAGGAACCCGCTGTTCGATTTTGCCACGACGCATCTGTACTACGCCGGCACGGTGAACGACCCGAAGAACGTCGTCGATCCGGCCGTGAGCGTAAATCACGGCGTCCGCTACGCCCAGGAGCAGAGCGCCGATGGACGGCCGTACACGGACTCCGAAAGCGGGCCGATCGACCGGTGGATCCCGCAGCAGGCCTTTGATGACGAGGTCTTCCACCATATGTCGTGGGCGCATTTCGCGTCCGGCGGCGCCGGCGCGGGGATGCGGTGGCCATACCGTCAGCCGCATAGCCTCACCCCGGTGATGCTCCGCTCGCTGCGATCCATTGCGCAGGTGGCGAACCGGCTGGACTGGAAACGGCTCAGCCCCCGCAGCGCCGACGCGAGGCTTTCAACAAAGTACAACGGTATCCTCCTCATGGGGTCCGGGGATGCCCGGCAGGCGATCGTCTGGGCGCTGCACGACACACGCGTTCATTCGTCGATAAACGTCAGCGGAGCGAGCGTGGCCCTGAGCGGGATGGCGGCGGGGCGCTACGAGGTCACGTGCTGGGACACCCGTACGGGCTTCCCGGTGAAGACGACGGCCGCAAAATCGGAAGCGGGCAGGGTGACATTTGCCCTCCCGACGTTCAGAATGGATATGGCCGTCACCATCCGCCCGGTCAGATAACGTTCGTCTCCATCTTTCATATCGCGACGCCGCATATCGAAATCGCCTGATTAACAACCGTACTCGAGGAGCACAGTCCCAATGCCCGAAATGAAACTAAGGCCGCCGGCAGCGCCGCTGGTCACGCACGATCCATATTTCAGCATCTGGTCGCCCGCCGACCAACTCACCGACACCGCGACGCGGCACTGGACCGGAGCCAAGCATGGCCTGTCCGGCCTCGTCCGCATCGATGGGGTCGCCTACCGGTGCATTGGCGAACAGCCCCACGAAGTCCAGGCGCTCCACCAGACCTCGGTACAGGTTCTGCCGACCCGCACGATCTACGGTTTCGAGGGCGCCGGCGTCGCGCTGACGCTGTCGTTCGTGACCCCGATGCTGCCGGACGATCTCGATCTGCTGTCGCGTCCGGTCACATACCTGCATTGGGAAGCGCGGTCCATCGATGGCAGGGGCCACGATGTCTCCGTGTATCTGGACATTTCAGGCGAGGTGGCGGTCAATATCTGCCAGCAGAAGGTCGAGTGGGGCCGGTTCAACCTGCCGGGGCTCAGTGTTCTACGCATCGGCAGCGCCGATCAGGGTGTCCTGGAAAAGTTCGGCGATGATCTCCGCATCGACTGGGGTCACCTCTACCTGGCCGCACCGGCAGGCGCGGGCACGCACACGGCCCTGGCGGACCACAACATTCGCATCGCGTGGGCGAAGGATGGTTCCTGGCCGGCCGCCGACGATACCGACACACCCAGAGCCGCCAACGACCGCTGGCCCGTTCTGGCGTGCGAGATGGACCTCGGCAAAGTCGGCGACGCGCCCCGTTCGGCGCACATGCTCCTCGCCTATGACGACATCTTCGCCCTGGAGCATCTCGGGGTCCGGCTCCGCTCCTACTGGCGGCGCAACGGCGCAACCATCGCGGACGTTCTGGCTTCAAGTTCAGAGTTCGGAGCGATTCTCAAGCGCTGCGAGGCGTTCGACGGGCAATTGATGGCCGACCTCGCGGCCGCGGGCGGCGAGAAATTCGCGCTCCTCTGCGCGTTGGCGTACCGGCAGTGCATATCGGCCCACAAACTTGCGGCCGACCCCGATGGGTCTCCGGTCTTTTACTCCAAGGAGAATTTCAGCAACGGCTGCATCAACACGGTAGACGTAACCTATCCGTCGTCGCCGTTCTTCCTGCTGCTCCAACCGGAACTGCTGAAGTCGCAGTTGCGGGGCATCCTCGACTATGCGGCGTCAGCCCGCTGGAAATTCCCGTTTGCTCCCCACGATCTGGGTACCTACCCCCTCGCCAATGGACAGGTCTATGGCGGCGGCGAGCAGGGCGAAGAGGATCAGATGCCGGTTGAGGAGTGCGGCAACATGCTGCTGATGCTCGCGGCGCTCGCGCACATCGAAGGCAACGCCGATTTCTCCGCCGCGTACTGGCCGACTCTCACCGAATGGGCCGAATATCTTCTGGAGAAGGGGCTGGACCCGGAGAACCAGTTGTGCACGGACGATTTCGCCGGCCACATGGCGCACAACGCAAACCTCGCCATCAAGGCGATTCTCGGGCTGGCCGGATTCGCGGAAATGGCGAAAACCCTCGGGCACGCCGAGAGCGCGAAGCGATTTCGCGCCGCCGCGGAGTCAATGGCCGCGGAGTGGGTCCGGAAGGCCGACGATGGCGACCATTACCGCCTGGCCTTCGACAAGCCGGGTACCTGGAGCCAGAAATACAACCTCGTGTGGGACAGTCTCCTGGGCCTCAACGTCTTCCCGGAGAAGGTTCGCACTGCCGAGGTCGCCTATTATATGACCAGGTTCGAGGAGTACGGCCTGCCACTCGACAGCCGCAAGACGTACACGAAAACTGACTGGGAATTGTGGACGGCGACGATGGCCGAGAAACGCGAGGACTTCGATGCGATCGTGGACCGGGTGTTCCGATTCGCCAACGAGACCACGAGCCGCGTTCCACTTACCGACTGGTATGAAACCACCGATGCAAAGCAGGTTGGCTTCCAGGCGCGCTCCGTGGTGGGTGGCCTGTTCATACCCCTTCTGAAGAATGCGGATCTCTGGCGCAAATGGGCCGGAAAGGCCGGGAAATCATGAAGACTCTCGTAACGGGCGCTTCGGGAAACGCCGGGCAGGCCGTTTGCCGCCTGCTGGTTGAGCAGGGATATGACATTCGCCGGGCCGATGTTTCACCGCCCGCCCACGACCGCATCCCGGACGTCGAGTTCGTTCGCTGCGACACGCGCACGCCGGATGACGTGCGCTTCGCGGTAGACGGCTGCGACTCCGTCATCCATCTCGCGGCGTGGCACTGCGCGCACGTGCCGCCGGTGAGCGACTCCACGATCTATGCCGTGAACGTGGATGGCACGTTCAACGTGATGCAGGCCTGCCGCGAACAGGACGTCAAGGCGTTCGTCTATGCGTCCAGTATGGCATACGGGTGGAGCGCGGTCTATGGCCTCACGAAGGTCCTGGGCGAGGAGATCTGCCGGTCGTTTCACGAGATCATCGGCGCATCCGTTGCCGTGCTTCGCTATCACGCGTTCGTCCCGGGCCCATACCTCGAATTCGGTACCCGACTGCTGCGAAACGGCGTCGACCGCCAGGACGTTGCGCGAGGCACCGTTGCGGCGCTGAAGGCGGCGAAAGAGCGGAAGTTCGGGCTCTTCAATACGATAATCCACACCGACCATCACATGCCGCCGAACGTGCGCGAGGATTTCCGGCGCCTCGGGCCGGACTGGTGCGAAGAACGCGTACCGGGAGCAAATGCCCTCATCGCGAAGTACGACCTGGAGCTTCCGCAGACGGTGGAGTATCACGATCTATCCGAAGCGGAGAGCGTGATGGGGTGGACCCCGAAGGTCGGCTTCGTGGATTTCCTGCGCGACCTTCAGCGGCGCGATGCCGGGGGAGAAGACGTGCGGGCCCTCAACGTGCCGGGCGAGCTTCCGGCAGCGTAGAACGGGCGCCCCGCCCGTTTCCGAATGACATTTGCGTCCCGCCCGTTGCCGGGTTTTCGATACAGGCAACGGGCGGGATGCCCATTCTACTGGACTCACGGAAACAGATCGGGGTGGGACCCCTGTTCTACCGGACTCACACGCCCAGCAGCGCCTGTAGATCCCGGGGCGAGTCAGCCCAATAATCGGCTTTGGCGTCGCGAAGGCGGTCGAGGTAGACGGTATGCCAACCGGCGGCGATGGTCGTCATGGCTGCGGCGCGGCCGCATTCGACGTCGGTCGGCGTGTCCCCGATGAACACGCACCGGCGCGCCTCGACGCCGAGGTCCTGGGCAACTGCGAGCGCGCCCTCCGGGTGCGGCTTCTGGCGTTCAACGTCATCACCCGTCATCACGCTGGCGAAGTAGTCGTCCCAGCCCAACAGGCGCATCGTGATATCGGCGCTGCGGCGCCCCTTGCCTGTCACCACCCCCATCGGGATTCCAGCGTCCGCGATCGCCTGGAGGAGTTCGGGAATCCCCTCGAATGG
Organism: Armatimonadota bacterium; assembly: GCA_036504095.1. Taxonomy (NCBI): domain Bacteria; kingdom Bacillati; phylum Armatimonadota; species Armatimonadota bacterium. Next base: position 206,541 of record DASXVS010000048.1, read on the forward strand.
CTCAACCTGCCCGTGTTCGGCCTCGTAATGCTCGTGGTAGACTTCCAGAGCCCGCTCAACCTCGGATTCGGGGAGCTCGTGACGGAACATCGGCTCTTCCGGCACGCCGAACAGCGCGATAACCTCTTCCGGCGTGTACTGGCGTCCAAGCGGTTCGCGGACGGCGGCGTTCCACGCCGATATAATCATCGGGAATGTGTCGGCCAGTGTGCCGTCGAGATCGAAGATGACACCCAGCGGCCGGGGGACGATCGGTATTACAGGTTCCATACTTTGAACTATAGCCTCGCGGCGGGATTCCGGAGTCGGGAGTTTGGAGCGACCGCCCGGAGACGGATTCCGGGCTAGCGTCCCGCACACCCCTTTCGGTGAATTGGAAAGCAAAAGTGGGTGCGGCCTACCATGGATGGCACGCACACCCGCGGCAGCGGTGAACCGGCCGAGGATTTACCGCCGGTACGGCGGTCGTACCAGTGAGGAGCACGGATGACACAGCACAGAGTCCCGTCCGGATACGAGGCGATCAGAACCGGCGCGGCGTTCCATCAGCCCGAAGGCGGGCGGTTCCGATTGATGGGCCCGGAAGCAAAGGAATACCTGCACCGGATGGTCACGAACGACATTCGCTCGCTGGCGCCCGGACAGGGGACATACGCCTGCCTGCTGGAGATCGACGGACGGATGATCGCCGATCTGTGGGCGTGGGTCGTGTCTGAGGAGGAAGTCCTCGTCGAGACAGCCGCACCCGCATGCGACGCGTTGATGGCGACCCTGGACAAATACCTCATCATGGAGGAAGTCGAGATACAGGACGCCCGGGGCGACGAAGCGCTGGTCACCGTCCAGGGTCCGACGGCCCACCAGGCGCTGGCGAACGCGCTGGCCATCGACCTCCCTCCCCTCGAACGGGGCTCCCTCTGGCAGACGTCGGACGACGGCGCCGGCCTGATCGCCGCGGCGCGCGACCGGACCGGGCACGGCGGCCTCGATGTGTATATGCCCGGCGGAGCGGATCGCCTGATCGAGGCGCTCCGCGAAACAGGCGTGCCGGAGGCATCCGCCGAGGCAATGGACGTTCTCCGAATTGAAGCGGGCCTGGCCGCGTGGGGAGCGGAACTCACAAACGCCACCATTCCACTGGAAGCGAACCTCGAAGGCGCCGCGGTGAGTTTCACGAAGGGCTGTTACCCGGGCCAGGAGATCATTGCGAGGATCCATTCCCGGGGCAAACCAGCCAGGCGCCTTGTCGGCATCCGATTCCAGGACGGCCCCCCTCCGGCGGGGTGCCCGGTCCATGCCGGGGATGCCGCCATCGGTGCAATCACCAGTTCCGCGGAATCTCCAGCCTTTGGCCCGATTGCCATGGCTTACCTCAAGAAGGAGCACGGTGAACCGGGCGTATCCGTAACCGCCGGAGAGCACTCCGGCATCACCCTTGAACTGCCGTTCCGATAGACGAAGCACACGATCATGTCCACACAACACACGCATTTTGAAACCCTGGCGGTCCACGGCGGTGAGACCGGCGAGCGCCCGCGGCCGTCGACGCCGCCGATCTACACCGCCACCACTTTTGGCTACGAGACCACCGACGGCCTGGACGCCGCATTTACAGGGGCGGGTCCGTTCTACCAGCGCAACGGCAACCCCACGACCGCCGCGTTCGAGCGCGCGTGCGCCGCGCTCGAACGGGCCGAGGGCGCCGTGGCGTTCGGCAGCGGGATGGCCGCTCTGCACGGCGCGCTGCTTGGAGCGGGCGTAAAGGCGGGCGACACCATCGTCTCCGGACGCGATATGTACGGCGTCACCGTGCGCTTGCTGAATGAGGTATTCGCACCGGCAGGGGTCCGGACCGAGTATGTCGATACCACAGATCTGCCGGCGGCCCGCGATGCTATCTCCCGGCTGAAGCCGCGCGCGGTCCTCGTTGAGGCGATCTCCAATCCGCTGCTGCGCCTTGCGGACATCGGGACGCTGGCGGAAGCGGCGCACGCGGCGGGCAGCGCATTGATCGTGGACAGCACATTTGCCACCCCATACCTGGTGTGCCCGCACGAATTGGGAGCCGATCTGGTTGTGCACAGCGCCACCAAATATCTGGGTGGCCACGGCGACGCGCTGGGCGGCGTTGTGACCGGGTCGGGAGAGCCCCTGACGGGCGTGAGAACGGCCAACGTCGTCGTCGGCGCCGTTCTCGCGCCATTCGAGGCGTCTCTGCTTCTGAGGGGCCTCAAAACGCTCTCGTTGCGAATGGAGCGGCACTGCGCCAACGCCGCCGCGATAGCGGGGTGGCTGGAAACGCGGACGGAAGTTTCACGCGTCTACTATCCCGGCCTGGCATCGCACCCGCAGCGCGAACTCGCGGGAAGGTTGTTCGGCAATCGCGGATTCGGCGGCATGGTCTCATTCGATCTGCGCGACGGCGGCCGCCGACGGGTCTCGCGCTTCATCGATTCGCTCAAATTGGCGTTCCCGGGACCGACGCTGGGCGACGTGGAGACCCTCGTGATGTACCCCGCACTGGCGTCGCATCGCGCCCTGAGCGCCGAACAACGAGCTGCGCTGGGAATCTCCGACGGCCTTGTGCGCCTCAGTGTGGGCATAGAGCACGCCGAGGACATCATCGCCGATATCGAGCAGGCACTGGCGCGCGCGGGGGATCCCGCGGATGGCTGAGGCGACGGGCGTCGTTACCCTGCCGGCCCTCGCCGCCCTGCTCACGCCCCTGGGAGACGAACTACTGCACGAGGCGGAGCGGTTCAATGACCCCCTGCTCGCCGTGACGGTCCTGCGGCGGCGCTATCCGGCCGAACTGGTCGGCGTGGCCGTCGAGATGACGGAACTGCGCCGCCGCGCGTCCGCCAAATTCGCGAACGCCGATCGCATGTATTTCGTGAGAGAGGCGCTGGAGCAGGCGTCGGGTGGCAAGGTCGCGTCCTGGCGCGCCCAACGTTACTCCGGGTATCCGGAAGTGGCCGATTGGGGTTGCGGCGTTGGCATCGATTCCCTGGCTCTGGCGAAGGTAACGCGCGCCATCGGCCTGGATATCGATCCGCTGCGTGTGGCGCTCGCCCAGGCGAACGCGCGGGCGCTCAAACGCCCGAACGCGGAGTTCCACGTTGCCGATTACCTCGCCGTCCCGCCGCATACGCCGGCGATCTGGGCCGATCCGGCGAGGCGCTCCGAAGGGTACCGGGTGACCGATCCAAGCGCATACTCCCCCCCGCTCGACCGGATCATCGAGCACGCCGGGGGGCGTCCGCTTGGAGTCAAGATCAGTCCCGCGGTCGATGGCGGTGATATCCCGCCCGACGCCGAAGCGGAGTTCATCTCCGTCGGCGGTGAACTGAAAGAGTGCGCCTTGTGGTTCGGAGCGCTGCGAACATGCTCGCGGCGGGCAACAGTGCTTCCCGCCGGGGAGACTCTGGTCCCATCCGGCGAATTCGTCCAGACGGCGCCACCCGCGAGGGTGCTGTACGACCCGGATCCGGCGGTCCTGCGCGCCGGGGCCGTGAAAGACCTCGGGCGGAAACTGAGCGCGTGGCAGATGGATCCGTCCGTCGCCTACCTCACAGGCTATCAGCCCGTCGCCACCCCATTCGCGCAGATACTGATGATCGAGGCCGCGATGCCGTGGAACCTGAAGGACGTCAAACGGCATCTAAGAGGGGCGAACATGCGCGTGGAGGAAGTACGGAAGCGCGCCTCGCCGGTCGACGTGGACACGGTACGAAAAGCCCTCAAGACCGACGGAACCGAACCGGTGATCCTTGTCCTGACGCGTGTTGACGACAAGCCGACCGCCATCCTGGCCACACGCTGGAAGGGTTGAGCAATTGGCACAGTTATCCGGCGTTTTACGCATAACTTTCACCTCCTGCCGAATCGACGAAGGCGGGGGCCTGCTATCGCTGCAACGGAAATCGCGCGATCAGAGGGTGCGACTTGCGTGGCGCGCCGAGGACCCCTCCGGCGAGATCGCACCGGGCGAGGCCACACTGGCGGAGATCCGTTGGTGGAAGTCCTGGTTCTCCGAAGCCTCCCAGGTGCGCCATCTCTCCACCAGGATGGGGAAGGCGCCGTCGGACCCAGTGGCGCGGCTATGGACGCCTCTGGCGGGCCAAACAGTGGAATTCTTCGTTTGGCCGGACCCGACGGGCGGCCTCGCGCTGCTGGCGTTGTTCATGCCGGACGGGAGAGCGCCAAACCGGCGGATCGCGGTTGAAACCACGATTTCGCCCGAGGAACTGGCCGCCTTCGCGGCAACGCTGGAATCCGAGGCCGACGCGATTTCCGCCTAGCCCCTCCACCGGTCCGATGTCAGATCGGGGCGCCCACCCGGGCGCCCCGCACTTTTTCACTGTCGGAGCCCACCGAAATCAGTCGGCCTGGAATCCTTCTCGCTTGTGGCTGCCGTCGCAGAACGGCTTGATCCCTGAGTGGCCGCATCGGCACATGGCGATCGTTTCGTGGGTCACCGGGATATCCGCCCCTGCCGAGTCCTTCAGGCTGATCGGGCCGGTGATGAGGATCGGGCCGTCCTTCAGTAACTCAATCTTTACGTCTGGCATACACAGTCTCCTTGTGTGGCGAATCTGACGGAGGCACAATGCTCCGCTTTGCCTCTTTCATGGTAGACCGCCCGCCGTCGAATCATTGCTTCGGTTCGATTAATTCCACCGTATGGAGTTATGGACTCCCGGATCGAAAGCGGTCCTGCATAAGCGCGGCGATGGCCCGGCGCGAAACGTCTCGCCGCAGCCGGTGTATATGTGGTAGGGACTATATGCGACGCGCGATGCGCCTGCCACCCGGAGGCTGTCAGCAGAGACGCACGCCCAAACGGCAGGCTCTCTGCTATAATCATTCAGCGGAGGGCGTGTGGCGGAACGGCATACGCAGCGGACTTAAAATCCGCCGGGGTAACCCTTGTGGGTTCGAATCCCACCACGCCTACCAGATACAACGGTTCCGAGTTCCTGGCTCCGCGCCTCGGAACTGGACACTCGGAACTCGGAACCCACGAAAGGTGGATACGATCATAGCCGCGAAGACCATCAAGAACGCTGTGGCGGCGCCGGAACGGGCCGCCGTTTCAGGCGCCGCCACAACCACGGCGCCCGGGCAGCTCAATCAGGCCGCCGTGCAGGCGGAAGTCCAGGCGCTTCTCGCGCAAGGCCCCGAGGTCGCTTGCGATGTTGCGATTGTGGGCGGCGGCCCCGGCGGCTATGTGTCCGCAATCCGCGCGGCGCAGTTGGGCGCGAAAACGGTGCTCATCGAAGCCGGCCCCATGGGCGGGACCTGTCTGAACGTCGGCTGCATCCCCACCAAGTGCCTCCTCGGCTGTGTTGAGACCTACGACGCCGCGTTGCACGCCAAGGAAATGGGCGTGATCGTGGCGGACGTCAAGCCCGATTTCCCAGCGATGCTCGCGCGAACGAAGAAGATCGTCGACGGCCTCGTGAAGGGCGTCGAGTTCCTGATGAAGAAAAACGGCGTCACTGTGTTGAACGGCATGGCCGACTTCGTGGACGCGCACACGCTGGCGGTCGGCGCCCAACGCGTGAAAGCGAAGAACATCATAGTGGCGACCGGTTCCAAAGTCGTCGAGATCGATCTGCCGGGCATCGGTAAGGACTACATCACGTCCGATTCCGCGCTGGAAATGGGCGAACTGCCAAAACGGATGGTGATTCTCGGCGGCGGCGTTATCGGAATGGAATGGGGATTCATCTACCAGACGCTGGGCGTTCAGGTAACCGTGGTGGAAATGCTGCCCAACGTGCTCACCGGCGTCGAAAAGGAATGCGCGGACGAGCTGGTCAAAGTGCTGAAGAAGGCCGGGATGAAGATCCTGGTGGACTCCAAACTCGTGCGGGCGGAGCCCGGAGCGAACGGCGCAAAGCAGTACGTGGTCGAGACGAAGGCCGGCGAACAGAAGATTGAAGCGGAGTGCCTGTTCATGGCCGTCGGCCGGCGGGCGAACCTGACGGTGGACGCGGCGAAGATCGGGTTGAATGTGGAACGGGGCACTGTGGTTGTCGACGATCACCTGCGCACGAACGTGCCGGGCGTCTTCGCCATCGGCGACGTTGCGGGCATGCCCCAACTGGCGCATAAGGCGAGCGAGGAAGGCATCGTGGCCGCCGAGAACGCCATGGGGCACGACCGCGCGTTCAACCGCAAGCTGATCCCGGCGTGCATCTACACGTCGCCCGAGGTGGCCAGCGTCGGCATGACGGAAGACGACGCGAAAGCGGCCGGTTACGACGCGAAGGTGGGCAAATTCGCGTTCCGCCCGCTGGGCAAGGCGCAGGCGATCAATGCACGCGTCGGCTTCGTGAAATGGGTCTTCGACGCGAAATACGGACAGATCCTCGGCTGCCATATCATCGGACCGCACGCCGACGACCTCATCGCCGAAGCCGTGATCGCGATCGCCGCCGAAGCCACCATCGAAACCGTGGCACACACCATCCATGCGCATCCCAGCCTCCCGGAAGCGATGATGGAGGCCGCCTTGGCAGGGATCGGTGAAGGAATCCATTCGTAACGATGAAGTCTGGACGATGAACGACGAATCCGGATTCGGTGCGGGGGATCGCGGGGGATTCTCAACCACTGACGTGGCGGCGGACACGTCGCCCGGCCACACGGCGAGGGATTTGAATCCTCTTCCGCGCCCTCCATGGCCTCTGCGGTAGGCCCTGGGCCTCAGCCCCTGGCCCGTGACCTTACTGCGCCCTTCAACTCGCTCAGGTAGGGTTTGAACCCGTACCGGCGCATCTCCGCCCACGCCTTCGAGAAGGGCCAGTGCTGAACTTGCACGCGGTAGATGCCGATCATGGCGCCGGTTCGATCCGCGCCGTGCTGGCAGTGCACGAAGACCGGCTCCTTTGGCGCGCGCGCCAGCGTCGAGAGGAAAGTACTGACTTGAGCCGGCGTGGGCGCCTCCCGGCCCATCGGGATGTTCAACCACCGGAACCCCATGCGCAGAGCGGCCGCCTTCTCAAGGCGGACCTGTTTGGGTGAAATGCGGAGATCGATGATGGTCTGCACGCCTTGCGCCTTGAGGGTCGCGAGCCCGGCAGTTGTGGGCGCGCCGCCGCGTGTGATCCCGGGCGCCACCGTGTGGTAGTTCGGCAGATCGGTCTTCGCGGCATATACAGCGCCCGCCACGAACGGCAGCAGACAGAGCGAGCGCACGAGCGTACCAGACTTGACGGTCATCGTTTGAGGGTCCCCTTCCGGTAATCAGGATAGCGCGCGCCGTGTGCCCGGCGCCTGTCACCCAATCCCCGCCCCCCTGTTCCGCAGGATGCCTTCCACGAAGGCGATGTCCGACGTCTTGTCCACATCCATGGCCAGGTCCGTGAATTTTGTCCGATAACCCTTGGCGCGGACGCGCAGCAGGCGGGACATCCGGTCCTCGATATCGGCCACCTTCAGGCGATGCAGCACATATTTCAAGGCAAAGGCGGGGCCGACGAGCATCGCCAGGCCAAGGACGCTCCGCCTGCGCGCGCCCAAAAGCTCCTCCACCCATTTCCACCTCTCCAGCAAGGCGGCGCGCTTGGCCACGAATGCGCTGCAACCGGTAAACTCGCCGTCCGGGGTTCGGGCGAATATCCAGCCCCGATCGGGGAAATCGCGCTCGATGTCGGCGCGCTCGCAGAAAGGAAAGACCACGTCCGCGGCGGGTGCGCGCTCCAGGAGGTCGGCGACAGCCTCGGGAGTGAGCAGTGGCACGTCGGCGGAGATGCCGAGGATGCGATCCGCGTCTGGAAGAGCATCGAGGCCGGCTTTGAACGTCGCGGCTATGCCGCCCGCCTCGGGCAGGATGGAGAGATCCAGAGCCCGGAGGTCGGGCGAGTCCAGCGTGGGGCCGCCGAGGACGACGATGCGGCCAATGGCCGGGCAGGCGCGCAGGGCGGCCACCGTCCACCACACCATCGGCTTTCCGAGCAGGAGAATGGCAGCCTTGCAGGGTATCGAGGAATCCACTCCCGGGAAGCGGTCGAGTTCAAGTGATCCGCCGGCCAATACAACAGCGTCCGTCATTGCGTGCCTCCTCGCCCTGAGCCGGAATTCGGCGCCAGGTCACGGCCATGATGGCACGGTTGGTACTGAGAAGGCCATGCAGCACAAACATCGCCGGCGGTTTGAAGGTTCTGGAACAGCGAGGGCTCTCAGGGAATGTAGTGCCATCTAGGCAGTGATTTCTGACGCAGGAGGAAACCCGTGAAACGATCCAGTCTTGTAGTGCCGGCGGTTCTGCTGGCCATGGGCGCCATTGTCGCCCTCCACGGAAGGGGCATTGTCGCCGCGGCGCGGACTTCGAACCGCGTCGTGGTTCACGTGCGCGGCGTATCGGGACCGGCGATACGGAACGCCGGCCTGGTCGTGCCGCTGCAACAGCGCGGGCCGACGCAGGGCGAACTGCGGATGCTGGACAGAAAGGGCCAACCCGCCGGCGAGTGCCCGCTCACCCATACGGACGTGAGCGCCGACGTATCCGGATTTGTGGCCCGCGTAACCGTCACCCAGCAGTTCCACAATCCTTCAAACGAGCCCATCGAGGCCGTCTACACCTTCCCGCTCCCGTCCGACGCGGCCGTTGACGACATGGACATGCGGATCGGCAACCGCGTTGTGAAGGGCGAGATCAAGCGCAAGGAAGAGGCGCGCGCGGTCTACGAGGCCGCCAAGGCAGCCGGCCAGGCCACCGCACTCCTCGACCAGGAACGACCCAACATTTTCACGCAGTCGGTGGCCAACATCATGCCCGGCGAGGACGTGAGGATCACGATCAAGTACGTCAACACCCTGAAGTACGACGAAGGGCGTTACGAATTCGTGTTCCCGATGGTCGTGGGGCCGCGGTTTGTTCCCGGCGGCGGCTATACGGTGCCCGGCAAGCGGGGCGCGCCGAGCCCTCAGAGACAGACGGGCCGCGATGTGGGCAAACAGGCTGTGGTAACGGACGCCGACAAAATCACGCCGCCGATCACCCCGCCGGGAACACGCGCGGGGCACGACATCTCCGTATCCGTTAATCTGGATGCCGGCGTCGAGCTGGGCGAGATCACCTCTGTGATGCACGACATCGACGTGGCCCGCGACGGTAAAAACAGGGCGGAGATCAACCTCTCCAATCAGGCGTCCATCCCCAACAAAGACTTCATCCTGCGGTTCACGGTGGCGGGTGGCGCGATTCAGACCGGCCTGCTCACCCACGCGAACGGCAATAACGACGGCTACTTCACGCTCATACTTCAGCCTCCGGCCGCGCCGCCCCAGTCCAAGATCAGCGAGAAGGAGATCGTCTTCGTCATCGACCAAACCGGCTCCCAGATGGGAACGCCGATCGAAATGTCCAAGACCGCGATGAAATACGCCATCCGGCATCTGAACCCCGGCGACACGTTCCAGTTGGTGGGATTCAACACCAGCGTCTACCCATGCTTCGAGAAGGCCGTGCCCGCAACGCCAGATAACATCGCGAAAGCGATCGCCTACCTCGATCCATTGGAGGGAGCGGGCGGAACCGACATCCTGAAGGCCGCCGATTACGCGCTGTCCATGCCGGTGGACCCGTCGCGCCTCCGCATCATCTGCTTTATGACCGACGGCTACGTTGGCAATGACATGCAGATCATCGACTACGTGAAGACGCACCGCGGCCAGGCGCGCATGTTCCCGTTCGGCATCGGCTCAAGCGTCAATCGGTTCCTCATCGAGGGGATGGCCAGGGAAGGCCGCGGGCAGTCCGACATCATCGCGCTGAATGAAGGCCCCACCGCCGCGTCCGAGAAGTTCTACCGCCGAATCGCCAGCCCGGTCCTGCTGGATCCGCAGGTGGACTGGGGCGGCCTCCCCGTCCAGGAAGTCTTCCCGCAGCAGATTCCGGACGTCTTCTCTTACGGGCCGATCATCCTGAAGGGTCGTTACACCCACGCGGCTGAGGGCGACATCACCGTGCGCGGCCTCGTGCGCGGAAAGCCGTGGCAGGAAACGATCCACGTGTCGCTGCCTCCGCTGCAACCGAACGGCGGCGGGATCGAAAGCCTGTGGGCCCGCGAGAAGATAGACGACCTGCAGAGCCAGGACTGGATCGGCGCGCAAACCGGAAGCCCCATCCAGAACATTAAGGACCAGATCATCGACGTGGCGCTGGCGCACAGGCTGATGAGCCAGTACACCTCATTCGTTGCCGTCGAGCAGCGCGTGGTCAACGTGGGCGGCAGGCAGCGCACTGTCGATGTGCCCGTGGAGATGCCGGAAGGCGTATCGTACGACGGCATTTTCGGCGAGGCAAAGGACAAGTCGGCACTCACGGCGGGTACGCTGTATGCCACGGGGTCGAACCAGTATAACCTCAACTTCAACTACCGGAATGCGCCGGCTTCGACCGGGGCGTTCGGGATGTCCAAACTGAGTCCCGCAGTTCCACAACAGTCTCTCAGTCGCGGAACCGTCGGCGGAGGTTTCGGGGGGGCCGTCGCGGCAATCCCGACGCCGGCCGCCCCACCGATGCCTGGCGGACCGCCGATGCCGGCAGTGCGTCTCGCTCCGCCTGCAAAGCCACCCGTCCGGAGCAGACTCACGTTAAGTGAATCTCCCGCCCACGCCGCTGTCTCCACGAACGGAAGCCTCGCGGGCGAGGAACTCGCGTTCAAATCCGACGCGCTCAAGGCGATGAAGCCCGCGGACCGAATGGCTCTCCTCGAAAACGTGAAAATGCATACCGCACTGCACGGTCTTGCCGCGAAGGTGAAAGCCGAGGGCAAGAACGGGACGCTGCACACTCCGAGCGTGCAGGTCGACAACGGGCGCGTTTGGGTGCAGGTGTGGGTGAAATCGGCCAGCAAGGCGAACCTCGCCAAACTGAAAGCGGCCGGATTCACGCTGGAGACGACGCTCATGCCGGGCAAGCTGCTCCTGGGCAGCGTCCCGGTCGCCAAACTGGAGTCCATCGCCGCGCTGGTGTTCGTGGCCCGTATTGAGCCGGTGATCCTCAAGTAGGGCCGAGGGGCCAAACGGTGGTGCGGGGACGCGGCGGTGAAAGCCGCCGCGTCTCCGCGCGCCACAGGCTATCATCCCCATAAAGATCGGTTGATTCCGCGAGAGCCTGCCACCGTAACACAAAGGAAGATGCCATGCGCAAGATCGTTCTGTTCGCACTCCTGCTCACTGCCGCGCGCGCCGATGCGCAACTTGGGCGGCTGACACCATCGACCTTTCCGCTGCCCGGGTACTCCCCGGGGCCATTACCCTCCAGCCCCCACCGTGAGACAGGCTCAGACTCCGGCCAGCCCATCCTGACCGTGCTTGAGCGTGACCTGACCGGACAGCCGGTGGTGGCCGTCGGCGTCCTCTGGCCATACGTTGATCCCGAAACGGTGAAGGTCCGGGCGTCTTCCAAACTGCTGACCCGCGTTCAGGACGTAGCGGATGCCTTCAGCACACCGGAACAGCAGTGCGTGCCCTATGCGATCCGCGGCACGTGGGTACTGGCGCCGGGCACGCGGAAGCAGATGACCACGGACATCACCGGGCTGACGCCCGTGGACGTCAGCGGCCGCGGACGACTGATGAGCGAAGTGCTCGTTGGCCTGACCGCGCGCGAAAGGGATTTGCTCTGTTCGGCATCGGGCCTTGTCGCGGGCTCGTTGAACCCGCAATTGCAGAAGATGGTCGCTCGCGCGCTCCGGCCACCGATGCGCATCAGCGATATGCGGCAGACGCCGGGTGACAGCAGTATACTCGGCGCCCCCGATCTGGGTACTCTGATCTCCGCACCGCCCGATCTCACGCGCGTGCGCATCCGGGCCCAACTGCGATCGCGGCCCGCCTCCATCTTTATCACACGGCGCCAGCCGGACGGGTACGAGTACTCGCAGTCTTACGACGTGTTTCAGATGCCGCCGACGCCCCACTTCGAACTGCTGCCCAATGGGCCGGCAGGTTACTATTCGGGCGACAGCACGGATCTGCCGATGCTTTCCACCGTACCCAACACATTCAAACCGTCCGACCTGGATGGCAAATCCCTGGCACAGCCTTTCGGCGCGGCGGGCGTGATGGCGGTCGATGACGCAATGAAGCGCCTGGAAGCACTTACGGGCCGCAAATTCCGGGCGAGTGCCCAGTTCAGGCCCTTAAGGGTCTTTGTAGGTTCCAGCGCCATCCCGTGCGGGGACGTTGCGGACGCGCTCCGGCTGGCGCTCACGGCATCGTTCCGGCGTATAGGCGACATCTACTTCCTCACCTGGGACCGCACCGGGCTGGGCGCGCTGCAGATGACGGCCATGGAGAAGGCGCAGGGTTTGACGCACGCATCGGACAAGGCCGGTCAGGAGGCTGAAAACAGCGAGGCGTGGCTCGATCTGGCCATGCGCATCCCGTTCGCCGCGGACGACCCGCTGGGATGGACCGCCGGCCAGCGCCAGGTACTTTTTGGCCCATCGGATAACAAGCCCAACTCGTCCGGCAGTCCGCGTGTGGGTTGGAACAGTATGACGTCCGGCCAGCGCGCGGCGATACGCGCTCTCGCAGCCGGCGGCAAAGTGAACTTGCCGGACCTGACCACAGGGGAAGGTGAATACGCGGAACGCCTGTTGGCGGACAAGGATCTTGAGAAAGCGGGGCTGCAGGGACAGGCGACGGTCGAGCTGTGCGTCGATCTCGGCGACGGTAGATGGGCGGCAACCGGGAACTGGTTTTACAAGACCCTTTACCAGAGCACTCTGGAGTCGCTGCGATACCAGGCGAAGGAGCGAGCCGATGCGGAGAAGCGCCGACGTGGAGCAGGGGCAACGGCGGCAGCACCACCGCCATACCGCTACTATCAGGATCGCAATCTGATGCCGGCGCGGAACCGGGCGTTGATGGTGCCGGTGCTCTCCAAACAGCAGCTCAATAAGCTGGCGATGCAGATGCAGGTGCGCGGCATCAAGACTCTGTTGTACCCGGTCCTCCAGGGAGGCTATGTCACGATTCCGAGCAAGGCGTTTCCGCCGCACCCCGCCATGGGAGTTGCCAATGGCTGGCTGGCGTGTATGACCGCGATGAAAGGCGCCGGCGTGACCGTGATCGGCTATATGGAGGCGCTGGCGTGGCGCAAGACGAGGCAAACCCCTCATTGGCTCGATCAGCATCCGGACTATCTGGATGTGGACATCCTCGGACGCCCCCTGAGCGCACATCTCGCCGCGGACGCCGCCCGACTTCAAACGCGGGAGCCTTCGATCATCGGAGACATCGTCCGCGTGACAGAACCCGAGGTGAACGCGCGGCTCGATACGCTCCTGGGAGAGTATCTTCGCCAACCGGGTGTTACCGGCCTCTGCCTGGACGCCTGGAGCATTGACACGGCGTATCAACGGGGCCCCGGTGGCGGAAGGTCGTACAACCCGCAAATGGGCCGCTGGGGGGAGCTTGGATACGCCGTGCCTGACCGCGTCGCGTCCATTTTGAAGAACTCCGTGGATCCGGTCGACCTCGATCAAGGTATGCCCGGATTCCAGTCGCCGCCACTTGCCGCCGTTCAACTGCCGCGTCCGCCGATGGACATGCAGGCTATGAGAGCGGGGCGTCCGCAGCCGCAACCGCCATCCGCCGAGGTCGCGCTGGCGACACGGCTTCTGCCCAAGGCCAGGCCGGATGGCGCCCCTCTGCTTACGTTCGCAACCGACGGAGGGGCCACCCCCGGGTACTATCGCCCGAACAGCGGCCCCCCGGCGCCTCCGGCGTCCGTGCGGCTGACGCAGTTGTACACGGGCTTCGCCACGAATGAAGCCCGCTGTCTGCTGCTGCGGGTTCCTACGAGGGAGAGCGCCTTGTCCGCACCCGCTAACGGCCCGCCGATCGACCCCAAAGCTCCGGCGATCCTTTGGGCTGACGGGACCTATTTCCGGCCATCCAACACGGAGCCCGCCGACTGGGCCGTCTACGATTTTCGCGGCGCGCCGGAGGAGCTGGACGACAGCCTCCGCCGCGTGGGGATTCCGGACGACGGGGCGGAATCGGGGCCGGGAACGGGGGGTGGGGGCGGCAGACCGTTGCCGCCCGGGCGGCCGTTGCGCCGATAGACGGCCGGGTCAGCCGGCGCAAATAGCCGGCCGTCCAACACGCAGTCAGCAAACCGGGGAATGTGCCTTTCGGCACATCCCCCGGTTTGCGAATCGGAACCTGGAACGAAGGGCTCTGCACCTACTCAGCCAGCAACCCCCGCAGCACGTATTGCAGTATGCCGCCGTTGCGGTAGTACTCCACCTCGATTGGGGTATCGATGCGCAACGTGAGTGGGACCTCCACGGCTTCGCCATTGGCGCGGTGTATTTCCAACGTCACATCCCGCCGCGGTACGATCCCGCTCTCGAAACCGGTGATATCGAACGTTTCGGTGCCGTCCAGGCCAAGCGACTGCGCGCTCACCCCGTCTTTGAACTGGCACGGCAGCACGCCCATTCCGACGAGGTTGCTTCGGTGAATCCGCTCGTAACTCCGCGCGACAACGGCCTTCACTCCCAGTAGGCTGGTGCCTTTGGCGGCCCAGTCGCGGGATGAACCCGTGCCATACTCCAGCCCCGCGAAGACCATCAGCGGGGCCTCGGAGGCCTGGTACTTCATGCTGGCGTCGTAGATGCTCATCTGCTCGCCGTCAGGCTGATGGGCGGTCACCCCACCCTCGACGCCCGGAACCATCAGGTTCCGGATGCGTACATTGGCGAACGTGCCGCGCGTCATCACCCGGTCGTTGCCGCGGCGGCTGCCATAACTATTGAAGTCCTCCGCCGTGACGCCTTTCTCCTGGAGGTATATCCCCGCGGGCGACGACGGCTTGATAGCGCCGGCCGGGCTGATGTGGTCGGTCGTCACGCTGTCGCCGAAAATGGCCAGCGGTCGCGCGTTGCGGATCGGCCGAACGGGCTCGGGCGCCATCCCGAACTTCTCGAAGAACGGAGGCTCCTGGATGTAAGTGGACTCGCGGTCCCACGTATAGACGTTCCCCGTGCTGGATGGCACTTCGCCCCACAGCGGGTTCTGGTCTGCGAAGTCGCGATACAGGCTGCGGTAGGTATCGGGATCGTTGGCCGTTGCCAGCAGGTTCGCGATCTCTTCCTGAGCCGGCCAGATGTCGCGCAGGAAAACCGCCTTGCCGTCGGCGCCAACACCGAGGGGCTCACTCGCCATATCGATTTCGACCGTTCCGGCAAGGGCGAAAGCTACGACGAGCGGCGGGCTCATCAGGAAGTTGGCTTTCACGTTCTGGTGAACGCGCGCCTCGAAGTTGCGGTTGCCGCTGAGGACGCTGGCGACGACGAGGTCATTGTCGGTGACCACCTTCTCCAGGTTCGGCTCCAGCGGTCCCGAGTTACCGATGCAGGTTGTACAGCCGTAGCCGACAACCTGAAAGCCGAGGGCATCCAGGTAGGGCTGCAGGCCCGTCTTCTCAAAGTAGTCCGTCACCACGCGCGAACCCGGCGCCAGGGAGGTCTTCACGGTCGGTCGCACCTTCAGGCCGCGCGCGACCGCCTTCTTCGCCAGCAGACCGGCCGCCAGCATCACGCTGGGGTTGGAGGTGTTCGTACAACTTGTGATGGCGGCGATGACCACATCCCCGTGCTTCAACTCTTCGACGGATTTGGGGAACTCGCCGGCCGGCACATCCGTGACGCGGTCCGGCGTTGACCGGTTCTCCATCATCTCGATCTCAGTGAGCGGATTCGTATTGGAAGCGCTCACCTCTCCATTGACGGGCGCCGGGGCCGTTTCCACCGCCTGTTCGCCGCCGCCCGACAGCGTAGCCGATCGCAACGATGAGCCGGACAGAACCACGAACCGCCTTCCCGCCTCTTCGAGCGACCGATTGTAAGCCGAAGGCGAGCTCAGCAGTTCCTCGAACTTAGATTTGACGTCTGTCAGAGCGATCCGGTCCTGCGGACGCTTGGGCCCCGCGACGCAGGGCTCAACGGTCCCCAGGTCGAGTTCATGCGTCTGGCTGTAGGCGATTTCCCCGGCTTTGGGCATACCGAACAGGCCTTGCGCCTTGAAATACTGACGGAACGCGTCCACCTGCTCATCGCTGCGGCCCGTGGCCGCGAGGTAGCGGCAGGACTCTTCGTCCACGGGGAAAAAGCCCATCGTGGCGCCATACTCCGGCGCCATGTTGGCCAGTGTGGCGCGGTCCGTGAGGCTGAGCGACGCGGCCCCTTCTCCGTGAAACTCGACAAACTTGCCCACGACCTTCGCGGCCCGGAGCATTTCGGTAATCGTCAGCACCAGGTCCGTGGCCGTCACCCCCGGCTTCAGCGCGCCGTGCAGGTTCACGCCCACCACGTCCGGCGTAAGGATGTACACGGGCTGGCCGAGCATGCCGGCCTCGGCCTCGATTCCTCCCACGCCCCACCCCACGATACCCAGTCCGTTGATCATCGTCGTATGGCTGTCGGTCCCCACGAGTGTGTCCGGGTAGTAGACCCCGTCCTTCGCCAGCACTCCCTTTGCGAGGTACTCCAGGTTCACCTGGTGGACGATGCCGATGCCGGGGGGTACAACGCCGAAGCCGTTGAAGGCCTGCATGCCCCACTTGAGGAACTGGTATCGCGCCCGGTTGCGCTTGAACTCCATCTCCATGTTCCGTTGCAGGGCGTCCGGCGTCGAAGCGAAATCCACCTGGACCGAGTGGTCCACCACGAGGTCCACCGGCACAAGCGGCTCGATGACGGCGGGATCCTTGCCCATCCGCGCGACGGCGGAACGCATGGCGGCCAGGTCAACAAGCAGCGGCACACCGGTGAAATCCTGGAGGACAATGCGGGCGACCACGAACGGAATCTCCTCAGTGCGCTCCGCGTTGGGCTTCCAGTTCGCCAATGCCCGCACGTCGTCCTCGCGAACGCGGACTCCGTCCACGTTGCGGAGGACCGACTCCAGGACGATTCGTATGCTGACCGGCAGCCGGGAAACCGGGCCGACGCCCGCCGCTTCGAGCTGGGGCAGCGAGTAATACTCGCCATATTGAAACTGCTTCCGCGTGCCGAAAAGATTGTGCTTATCCGCCATAGATTGAGCCTCCTGTATGAACAACACTCATATTGTCTCGGAGGAGCCATCCATTAGCAAAGCGGTTGGTGATTGGAGATTGGGCGTTGCGGATTGAGGGTGGGGTGTTACGAGTGCAAGGAATCCTCCGCGATACCTCCGTGCCCTCTGTGCCTCTGTGGTTTGTCTTCGAACCCGCGCCCGGAAACGAACATAAGTTCTATAATGACCGTATGCGCGGTCACACTCCCAAACCGGGGTTCACGTCGTGGAATCCGCTCACCGGCTGCACCAAGATCAGCCCGGGGTGCAAGCACTGCTTCGCGGAGCGTATCTCGCGCAACCTCCAGCGCACCGGCGTCGCGAAATACGCCAACGGTTTCCAGCTGACGATGCACGGCGACGACATCCTCAACTGGCCGCTGACACACCGGCGGCCTACGCTGATCTTCGTGAACTCCATGTCGGACGTGTTCCACAAGGATGTCCCGCTAGCGTTCATCGAGCGCATCTTCGCGATCATCGACCGCGCACAATGGCACCGATTCATGATCTTCACCAAGCGCGCGGAGCGGCTGGCGGAGTTGGCGCCGGACCTCGCGTGGCCGGCCAACCTGTGGATGGCGGTGTCGGTCGAGAACGCGGACTACAGGCACCGCATCGACCTCCTGCGCACGGTCCCTGCTGCCGTGCGGTTCGTATCCTGCGAGCCGCTGCTGGGTCCGATTCCGGATCTGGACCTGGCCGGCATCGACTCCCTCGCCTGCGGCGCGGAGACCGGCCCCGATTCCCGTCCCTGCGACCCCGCATCGGTGCGGCTGTTGCGCGACCAGTGCGTGGCGCAGCATGTGCCGTTCGCATTCCACGGGTTTGGCAGCGCGGAGGATAGGGACGAAGGCCGCGACCGCCTCATCGACGGCGAACGCTGGCGCCAGAGCCACGATGCCTATCGGACCTTCATGACCGGCGGACAGATGGAGCTGTTCGGGTGAAGGGGAGCGCCAGAGTATCGTGGCTAATGCGTTCGCGAAGAGTTTGACGTCCGGGGGTCAAGGCGGTATAATGGAACCAATGGTACACTTGGGACCGGTGGGGAGGCGGTAATGACGAGAATATCGAGCAGGGAACTACGTGACGACCTCTCGGAGACGTTGAACCGCGTGGCCTATGGCGGCGAGACCGTTCGCGTTCATCGTCGCGGGAAGGGCCTTGCGGTCATTATCCCCGAAGCGGCATACGCTGCCTATGAGGAGTGGGAGGCTCGCGAGGACGCGAGACTGCTCGAACTCGCACGCATTTCCGACGACGAATCGAAGGGCGTCCCCGGCATCGACGCCGAAGCCCTTTTCCGGGAGCTTGGGGTGTAGACTGTGACCTATCGCGTCGTCCTCAACACCCACGCCGAAAGACAGTTTCGTAAGGTACCCCAACAGATTCAACCGCGTCTGGCCGCGGCGATACGCCTGCTTGCCACTGACCCGCGACAGCCCGATTGCCGCAAGTTGGTCGGAGGCAAGCATCACTGGCGCATTCGCGCGGCAGACATTTACAGGGTGGTCTATACCATCCAAGATGACCATATGCTGGTTACGGTGGTTGAGTTGGACCACTGGGACACCGTGTAAAAGCACACCCCACGGTGAGCCGCGGCAGCCCGTTTCATATCCCGCGGCGAGTTCGCAATCAGGTGAATGCCCTGCATCCTACCACTTCGCCGCGGCTCGGCCGGCCACGTATCCGCTGCTCCAGGCCCACTGGAAGTTGTAGCCGCCCAGTTGGCCGTCCACATCCAGTATCTCGCCGGCGAGGAACAGGCCGGGAACGATGCGCGACATCATCGTTTCGGGGTCTACTTCGTCCACGCTCACCCCACCCGCGGTCGCTTCGGCCTTCCTGTACCCATCCACCTCCGTCACGGGCAGATGGTGGTCCAGCATCGATGCCATCAGGCGGCGGCGGTCCGGGGCGGGCATACGCGCCATCGGGACGCGCGGGTTGACCTGGGCCGCATCGCAGACCATATCGGCAACACGTCGCGGCATAAACCGCGCGGCCATCGCGTATGGCCCGTGGCCGCGGTACTCCGAGAGGACGTAGGCCTCGAATTCCCGCTCTCCCCCGGCGGGCACCGCCGGCACAAACCGGCAGTATAAGGCGGCCGCGGGGTGATCTTTCGAGTCCCTCGCGATATGGCGGCTGACATTCAGGGCGGCGGGGCCGCTGTAGCCGGTGTGCGTGAACAGGAACGAGCCTTCATATTCCGCCAGGACGTCGCGGTGTTCTCTCCACGTCAGTCGGACGGGCAGCGTAACGCCGCTCAACGCGGCGTGCGCGGGGCTGTCGGAGAGCAGTGGGGAGAGCGCGGGCGTGGTGTAGACAATGGAGTGGCCCAGTTTGCCCGCCATGGCGTAACCCGCTCCTGTGCTGCCGGACTTCGGCAGGGAGAGGCCGCCGGTACACAGGATCACCGCTTTGGGCGAGAACTCGTGATCCGTTGTGCGCACGGTCCACGTTGCTCCCGGCGTTATCTCGTGGACATTTTGCGCGCATCTCAGGCGGACACCTGAGGACCGCACCGCCGTGGTCAGCGATTCAAGCACCGATTCGGCGGAGTCCGAGACTGGGAAGTACTTGCCCATCTCAGGCTCGAGTTTGAGGGGAACGCCGATATCCTGAAAGAAACGCAGCGTCTGGGGCAGCCCGAAGGCATCAAGAACACGCGCGACAAATTCGCGGGAGCCGCTGTGGAAATGCGAGGCGGTCACGTGCTCGTTCGTAACGTTGCAGCGCCCGCCTCCGGAGACCAGGATCTTCGCGCCGATCTTCTGCTGGGAATCCAGCAGAACGACGTTGGCGCGGGCCTTCGCTGCGGTCAGCGCGGCCATCAAACCGGCGGCGCCGGCGCCGATGACGACGATGGAAGATGGATGGGGGGAAGGCACATCGGCCTGCGTTCCACCGCGGTTTCTATCCTCCATCATCCGCCCTCCACCCTCCACGAAAACGGCCCGGCGACCACTTGAGTCACCGGGCCTGATGGTGCAGATGAGAGGATTTGAACCTCCACGCCCTTTCGGGCACATGCTCCTGAGGCATGCGCGTCTGCCGTTCCGCCACATCTGCAAACGGTTGCCGGCCCTGTACAGAGCCGACAACCGTAGTATACCAAACGCGGGGCCAAATGGCAAGGATACTGGGGGAACCCTCGACCCTCTAGAACCTCATCCCGGCCGTAATCGCCAGGCCGCGCGCTTCCTTGGCGATCCCGCTAAACGGGTAATGATAGTCGCCCTGAAGGTAAAGGCCACCCTTGAGGTCAATTCCGGCAAGCGCCTTGACACCGGCGCTCGTCTTCTTCTCAACGGTTGTCACGCCGAGAGTCGTGGTCTTCCAGCGCGCATCGTAGACGCCGAAACCGAGCCCGAAATATGGCTTGGGCTGACCCGGTACCAGCGTCGGCGATGAGTATCGTTGAACCAGAGTAACGCCGACTACACGGTTATCCTTGCTCTTGCCAAGGTAGTCCAGAGCGATTTCCTGGCCGCCCACCACCGGCAGGAAGCCCATATTCATGCGCGCATCCAGACCGACGGCTGTCCAGTTCTTGCCATTATCGGTATTCTTCGGCATATGCACACCGGCGCGGATGCCAAAGCTCACAGGTTTCTGAACATCACCGAACTGCGCCCGCGCCCCACCCGCAACCAACGCGCCGGCAACCGCCAGCGCCAAAGTCATTCGCATTGAAACCTCCTATAGATCCACGGAGCGGCCTGCCGGCCGCGACTACACTCCATGATTGTCGGAAACGGCAACCAGTTCCTCCAGTTGCGAGCACACCGCGATCGCGATCGCCGGAAGGGGCGTCAGAGATACAGAATGGCCGGCCGCTTCGCTGGGCACACCGTGCGAAAGCCATCTCGGCCAACCTGCGTCCGCAATGGCACGCTAGACTGTCAGCAGGACGCAACATTCCAGATGGCCGGCCATCGTTTGTCCGTGGCCGGGGAGGCCGATGAAGGTGACGGCAACGAGAAGACGTGCGAGAAGAACGCGGCGGCGCGGGTATTGGCCCGCGCCGGCGTATCTGTGCGTTCTCCTAGTGGCTTGGGCCGCTGAAGCCTTGGTCGCCGAGCGGAACTGGATCGCGACGCTTCTGACGTACCTGCCGCAGTGGCCATGGGCAATTCCACTGCCGTTTCTGGCCCTCGGTGCCCTGTGGCGCAAGAGCCCGGCCGATCTGATCGCCTGCGCCGCCTCGGCCGCCATTGTCGCCTTCCCGCTCAATAGCTTCAACATCCCCCTTCGCCCGCCCGCCGCACGCGCGGATCTGCGGGTCATGACGTTCAATATTCACGGCGGCAGGCAGGGAGTTCCTCGGGTCGCCTCATCGATCCACGCAGCCTCGCCGGACGTGGTCTGCCTCCAGGAGGCTCTGGCGGAAGAGGGTTCTCCCGACCCCGTTCCGGCGTTGCGCCTTGCACTTCCGAGTTACACTTTCGCGCGCGCGGGCGGCATCGTGATCGCCTCGCGCCTGCCTGTTAAGTCAATCGACACGCACAGCTATTCGGACGGGCGCATCTGGCGCAAGGCCCTGGATGTCCGTGTTGAAGCCAACGGCTGCGTGATTCGGGTCCTGGCGGTCCACTTCGTTACGGGGCGCCTGCACTTGCGAGGTTCCACGTCATCAATCTGGCGCGATTCCGGTCAAACGCGGATCGCACAGGCCGACGACGTGCTCAAGTGGGTCCGGCGAACCAAACTGCCCACTATCGTCGCCGGCGATTTCAACACGCCTCCCCGTGGTCTGGCCTACGCGCGGCTGCGTTCGGGCCTTCACAGCGCGTTCCAGGACGCAGGAATGGGATTCGGATGGACTTACCCGGCCTCGCACCCCATGTTGCGGATCGACCACGTGTTCACCGCCAACGGCGTTTCGACGTCAAATGCACTCGTCGGCCCCGCCGGAGCATCTGACCACCGGCCTCTGATTTGCGACCTCGCAATTCGCCGATAGATCGTGGTTCGACGCTTGAAACCACACTCGCTCGTCCGCCTGCCGCTGGGCTAGAATGGGCTTATGGTCGCAACGCAACAACCCACCGGACAAAGAATCACCTATGAGCAGTGGCTTAAGATGCCCCGCATGACCCAACCGCACGAGGTGATCAACGGAGAGATAACTATGTCCCCAGCACCAAGCAGCATACACCAATGGATTCTCTCGGAACTTCTCGACGCTCTTCGCCGCCACGTCCGCGGGTCGGGACTTGGAGTTGTCCTTCCGGCGCCAGTCGACCTCATCATCACCAAAGCGCCAACCCTCCGCACGCGCCAACCGGACCTCCTCTTCCTCAACGGCGAAAAAACCGGTGTGTACGGCCCGAAGCAACTTGAGGACATGCCGTCGATCGAGGTCGTTCCCGATCTCATCGTGGAACTGCTTTCACCGGAAGAGAACCGTCGCACGCTGACCGGTAAGTTGGACGACTATGCTGCGTTGGGGGTGCTTGAGGTCTGGCTGGTGAGCCGAGAGAGCGAGACAATCGAGGTCTTGTCGATTATCGAAGAAGGCTACAGTCGAACCGCGTTGTTCGGTCATGGGGACACGCTGACGTCTGGAGTGCTGCTCGGTTTCCAGTTGGAGGTGCAGAGCCTCTTCGGTTGACGGGCACTGTAGGCAGGACATGGAAAAGTATGCGTACGGCCGTATCCGTAAACTCGACGAGAGCCTGCACCAGGCCGGCATCGACGCGGAAGTCATCGCGCAGATCATGGAAGGCGGCGAAGCCATTACGGAGAGGACGTCCCCCGCGGCGAAGGCCGATTGGCTGCGCGAGGCAATCCGTAAGATGGACCGGCTCATTGAGGCCGGGCCACGCCATTCCATCCGGGAATCCTGCGCCTGCTGCCTTGGCGGCAAGAGGCTGGAGATCTCGAAGGCGATCGCCCGCGACAACCAGACGCTCGAGGGCCGGATTCGGGCAGCCAACGAAGCGAGGTTCGTGTTCGGCCACAGCGTGACGCTGGAGGACGACGGCAAGGTGATGGTACGCTTTGCGCCGGAGGGCTGGGAGTCATACGGCTGCCCGTGCCTGCCCAAAGCAAAGGAGCCGTTGCCCCTTACGTATTGCTACTGCTGCGGCGGGCACGCGAAGCACCACTTGCAGACGGCGCTTGGACGAAAACTCGAAGTCACGGTCATTCACACCGCGCTGTCCACCGGCGGCAAGAAGCCCTGCACATTTCAGTTCCGGTTCGCCGACTGACCATTCCGGTGTTGCCGAGAGGTTATCCGAATCAGAAAGCCCGGGCTGGAACCAATGTCGAATATGGACGACTAACTCGCGACCGTTTCCACGGCCGAAAAGGCCGAGTTCGAGCGGATCCGCGGCATCGTCAGGCTTCGGGCGCAGCCTGTCGAAACGCAGCGCTTTCCTGAAGGTACGACCCGGGAGCCGGGAGAACGCGTGATGTCCGATCAGTGGCTGCGAGGGCCCCTCACGACTCAGCCGCGCGTGGTGAAATGGCCGGCGTCTACGCGTCAGTCAGAGTGCATTGGTTTCGATCAAAGCAACACGGACGTCGCTTTCCGGCCTTCAGCCTCGAGCAGATACTGTCAACTCGTCGCTTACGCGTTGCGACCTGCTTGGCAGCCCCTATCCAGCGAATCCAGTCCCAACGTGCCATCGGCGTAATATCCGTCCAATGGGCATGTGCTTCCGGGTCAGCTGAGAGAGCTTTGCTTAAGTCCGCCGGCACCTTGGGTTCAGGCCAGTCCTTCGTTGGTTCAATCGCCGCCACTACCGCATCACCCGCATCCGCACCGGCAGCATCAAGGACGGTTTCGTTGACTTTGAACCAATGACTTCCCTGTCCATCGGGCTCAAGCACAGCCTGGAAGGGGACGTCATTAATGGTCCCCTTGACCAGATTCATTCCTCGCGATGGAAGATGCGCGCTTGAGTCCTTAGGCAGCACAAGAAGGACTCCGGAGCCGGTCCAATCGCTCTCTTCAGACCGGACCAGCATTGCTTGAAAGTGGATCGGGGGCATACTTCGAGTTCCTTGATTCCTCTGGATGGCACTTGCTTTGCCAACCTTCGTCTACACCTGGTACTTTAACCCAAGTATCGCCGGTTGTGTTCGGCCTCCTGGGGCCAGGGACAGCAGTGAATTCAGCTCCGGCTAGGCCACGGCGGCAACCCGCCAAACTAGACTGCAAGGAACCGCCATGGTAGCGCGGTCTGCCGAACACTGTTACTTCATGGCTAGGGGCGAGCCGGAGATCTCAGGGCCGCCTGTTACTCCATGCGTGACAGACCGCGACGGACATCGCTATAAGTATCCTTATGTCAATCATCGATGATTACCTTGCGACGGTCCCTCCTGCCGAAAAGGCCGAGTTCCAGCGGATCCGCGGCATCGTCAAGCGCCTGGTTCCTTCCGTCGAGGAAGGGGTCAGCTACGGAATGCCCGCGTACCTGTACAACGGAAAACCGGTGCTGAGCGCCATCGCCAACAAACGTTTCCTCAGCATTTACCCGTTCAGCGGCAAGGTCATCGATAGGCTTAAAGAGAAACTGACCGGCTTTGAATGCACCAGCGGCAGCGTCCATTTCACAGTGGAACGCCCTGTCCCTGAAGCTCTCCTCGAGGAGATCATCGCCTGCCGCCTTCAGGAGATTGATGCACCCAAACGCAAATCCTGACCCCTCTGGTGGATGCCTTCGGAACCAGCCTCCTTCCAAAGGGGGGCTGGTTCCACCGGCGTCATTCGCGGAAAGTAATATTCTCGGCCGACACCGTCAAAGGCGCCGGAATTGCGGCAGCAGCGCTTGAAAGCGCCGTCCCGAGCCGCATGGACAGGGATCGTAATCGCCGAGCTTCTCCAACAACTCCTTGTCCCCGTGAACGATTCGCGTGCCTCGGCCCACAGCCGTCTCAGACGGATATCCGCGCCGGCGCTTGCTCATCGGCCGGAAACGAGTTCTCTTCTTCGGTGTGACGTATCTGCGTATCCTCCGTTCTGTGTTCATCGTCCTGTATATCGCCTCAAAGCCGCCCAGCGCTAATGCTCTGAAAATCGGAACTGAATCCCGAATCCCCCCACCCGATCCCCGACACCATCCACCCCGACACCCGCCACCCGACACTTGAATCCTGGATGCTGAATGCCGGATGCTGGATGCTGCCCCCGCCCCCTACCGCTCCTCACCCGTCACCGAATCGTAATAGTACGACTGAACGTAGTTAACCATATCTGCATCCCGCAAGAACACATCGTCCTTCGGCGGAACGTACCCGCACGTCTGGCTCACCCATCGCAATGCTTCCGCATGCCGGTCTAGAGCCTTCTCCCCGCGCAGATTGAACGCCCATAGTGGCGCCGCCTCCTGATAATTCGGCGTCCAGTAGCTCCGTGGACAGAGATCGCCACCCGACCGAACCAGCCAGCCCCGCGCATCCCACCGTCGGATATACTGCTCCACCACGCTCCGCCTGAGGCCAAGGTCCTCCGCAATCCGCGGTCCCTGCAACGGCCCCCAGAAGACGATGTGCCGCGCCGTCGCCATAGCGACAGGACGAAGCAGCGACGCCTCCGCGTGATCCCGTACCACATCCCATGGCAAGACGTCATACTGACCCTCGAACCCGCTGTCCGGCCACATATAGTGCTCCATCGACGCAATCCGCCGCGTGACCCACCCATACCGCCACAGCCATTTCCGGCCCGTCTCCGTCGCCTCCCACTCCATCGCGTAACAACCGCCCGATTTCGACCGGGAACGCGCCGACTTGATCGCCGCCGCCCGCGGAGTCACCAGCCACGTCGCCTTCATCCCCCAAAGCGCCGCCCAAACCGATACCCGCGATACCCCTAGCGCCGCCGCCAGCGCCGGAGCGCGCTGTGCGCCGCGAACGCACAGATAACTCATCATCCGCAACCGCATGATGCTCGTCAACGAAACCCACACCGTGTAATCCGCGCACCCATCATCGTAACTCGGCGACCGCCCAACGCCCCCACCCGCCCGGAGCTGAATCGGACCCTCGCCCCGTGAACCTCGCCCCTCCCGCCTGCTGTTGGTCATCATTTCGCAAACCCTCCTACTTACTAGCCCGCGAAACCCCCCTTTTGTCTGAACTATTTTTCAGGGGAGCCGGGAGACAGGTATCGGGTACCAAAGCCTCGTAGTCCGCACGGGCGGCCTGGTCTTGAGTCGCCGAAGGGCGACTTTGTGCCCTTGTAGCCGTGGCTTCAGCCGCCGTGATCAGGGCATGGCGTTAGGCGGGTCATCCCTCGCTCCCCTGGGGCGAGCGCTGGTGTGAGGGCCTCTTTTCCCCGCCCCCGCGGCCTGGTCTTGAGTCGCCGAAGGGCGACTTTGTGCACTTCATAGCCGCGAATTCATTCGCCGGGAAGAGGCTGCTCGAACACTCCGCCGTTGCCGTCAACTCAGTACACAATCCAAATGAAGGGATTGCGGCGCATGAGAGTCAGATCATGTGGCAAGCCGCCTGCGACAGGCAGTGAGGGTGTCGCGAGCGGAATCGGACCGATCGAAACCCGCGGCGTAAGGACAAAGGTGCTGATGAACCGAAACTGGAAGATTCCCGGATGGGTGTTGATACCTCTACTCGCCTCCTCTCTGCCGGCTCCGGCGGCCGCCGCAACCGTCCGCGAACGTCTGGTCCAGGCCGCCGCGGGCTCACGGGACCTGTTCGGTAAATCGGCGGAGCTTTCCGATGAAGACGCGAAGATGCGCGCCATGGAGCCGGAGGTTCCCGAGGACCGAGAGGCCGGCTCACCGCCAAAGTATGCGAGAGCCCCCGAGGTCGCGGCCTACACAAAGCTGCGGCCATGGTCCGTAGCCTACCGTCGGCCATACGGGGCTGGCTGGCCTGTGGTAGACGTCAAAGAGTGGCCTGCCGTTTCGGATGCCGGTAGTCTGCGAAAGCTGTTGGGAGACCCGGACGGCGTGGTGCGGAGCCTGGCTGTAGAGGCATTGGGATCGCTGTACCAGCCGGAAGACGTCCCGCGTATTGCCGCGCTCCTGGACGACCAGGCAGCGGGAGCGATTGTGCTGGGTTGGAGCATGCCTGGTAGCGTAGTCTACACGCCTATCTGGGGGGAAAACCCGGTGGTTCCAGAACGATCGTGGCACGAGCGGACCGTGTCAACGTATGCGCGTGAAGCCCTCAAGATCATGACGGGGCATCGTTTTGACGGCAGATACCCCTCGCGGGTCACGTTCACCGAATGGTGGAAGACCCATAACCTGGGCTACTCCGCTCTGTGGTACTGGCAACAGCGGTTGAATCGGGAGGCAAGCGCCCGTCCGGTGCTGGTGCGGGCTGCCGATGAAACGGAAATGGCATTCTGGGATCGCAGCCGGACGGCAGCAAGGGCTTACGAGGCGGCACTGCACAAGGTCACTGTCGCGGAACTCCGAAAACAGCCGGCGGATGTACAGTGGAAAGTGTTCCTTCTCACGATCAATGTCTCTGGCGGCTGGAATGAGGATGGGAGCATGCCGCCTAACTCGTTGTTCCCTGATGGCTTGAGTATCCCCCTCAAGCCGGCGCGCCTGAAGGAACTGATAGCCGGCACAAACCTGTGGTCCGAGGTGGCGGATGTCGAGGGCGGTCGATGCCTGATGCTGGAGCGCCTTGCCCTGTGCGCGGATCAGATCGTCCGGGGATACGCCGAGCCGATGGCGTTCAAGCGTGCGCTGGCGAAGGCGCTGGAGAAGGAGGATTCGCACTCGTGGAACCGTCCTGTACTGGTCTCCAGGCTTCTGCTGCCGGCTCCGAAAGGCCGGATCAACGACCCGGAGTTCCGGGAAGGATATCTTCGGAAAGCGCTCGCGGATGAGAACGAGATCGTTCCGCTTGAGAAGATAGGAGGGCCGCGGGCAATCGCACCGGAGCACATCGGTTATTTCCGTGAGCAAGTTGCGGCGGAAATGGTGCGTGGCAACCTGAAGGTGGCCTACCCCCAATTCCTGTACCACTCAAGATGATAGGACCAGCTCGGTCGGTTTGTTGAATTGGGCGGCGAACTCGACTGGGGTCTTGTAGCCCAGACTGCTGTGCAACCGCTCGTTGTTGTAGTAATCCCGCCAGTCCTCGATGACCTGGCGCGCTTCCCGCCCGTTGGCGAACACCTCGGCGTTCAGGCACTCCTGCCGGAACGTCGCGTGGAAACTCTCCACCGTCCCGTTCTGCCAGGGACTACCCGGTTCGATATAGATGGGTCCAACGCCCTGCTCTCGCAGCCACTGCCTCACCGCCTTCGCGATGAACTCCGGCCCGTTGTCGCTCTTCAGATGTTCCGGCCGGCCCCTCAGAAGGAACAGCAGCCGCAGCGTCTCGATGACTTTCCTCGCGCTGAACGAGGGCTCCGCGCGCAACGTGAGACACTCCCGGTGGTACTCGTCCATCACCGACAGAATCCGCAACCTCCCGCCTTTCGCCGTCCGGTCTTCAATGAAGTCGTAGGACCACACGTGGTTCGTGTCAACGGCGCCTGAAAAATCCCCAATTGGGCGCGGGTGAAAATTCCCCACCTGTCTGACCTTGTGGGTCAGTTCTTTGGTTTGCTGTCTTCCAGCGCTATCGCCGGAGCGGACAACAGTCCTGCCTTCTTGCGTTCCT